>JBBIHW010000035.1:10175-14360 GCA_037446795.1 Acidobacteriota bacterium | reverse complement strand
GGCTCCGGCCGCACGCGCAGCCGCAGCAGCGGCCTTCCCTCCCGCGCCGCCGTGAGCGCGGGCACGTCGAGCCCCTCCGCCGGATCCACGAACCGCGCCCCGCGCACCTCGCGGGCGTCGAGTTCGATCCAGGCGTCGGAGTCCTCGGCGAGGCCCGACCGGGAGAGATCCGCGAGCACCAGGCCGCGGCCGGTCTCCGCGTCGAAGAGCTGGGCGAGGGCCCGCGCTCCCGCCAGCTGCCGGCCGCCGGCGTCGAGGAAGCGCGCGGGGGCCAGCGGTGCGGGCACGAACCCCTCCCCGACCAGGTCGTTCAGGCTCGAGGCCCATCGCAGGAGTCGCGGCGTCCGAGGGGCCCCGATGGGGGCAGGAATCCACACGACCCCGGCGGGCGATCCGAGAGCGGCGGCAGCGAAGGCGAGCGCGTCGTCCTCGCCTCGGTCCGCGAAGCGGACCCACAGCTCGGGCGCCGGTGGATGGGCCGCGGCCTCGGAGAAGAGCTGGACGACCGCGGGCGCGACGGCGTCGGCGGGGGACGGCGGGTCGAGCTCGACGGGAAGCGCGTCTACGTACGGGGAGCTGTCGTGGGCCCACAGCTCCTGCTGCCATCCGAGATCGGCCCGGCCGACCCAGCCCTGCGCGACCTCGGGCTCCCGGAGGCCTCTCGCGCGCGCCTCCGCCCGAATGGCGAGGGCGCTCGCCTTGAGGAGGAACGCGTAGACCTGGGGGGTGAAGCCGCTCGTCGCCGGTCCGTCCCAGACCTCGAAGGCGCGGGCGCGCGAGCCGAGGCAGCCCACGCCCTCGCGCACGAACCGCAACCACGGGTCGAGGCCCGAGGACGCGAGAGGCGAGGGAAGCTCTCCGGGGCCGTAGTAGTCCGGATGCGAACCGGTGAGGCAGATCACCGGGGCGAGACCCCGGGAGGCGACATCCTCCACGGCTCGCTCCACGGCCGACCAGTCCAGCCTCCCGGCGGCAGGCTCCACGTCCGTCCAGGAGACGACGATGCGCGCCAGCAGCGGATGCTTCGCCGCGGACCCTCGGGGTGCAGCGGGAAGCAGCTGGAGCAGTTCGCGAGCGGCCTCCGTCGGTCCGAGATCCACACCGAGACCCGGGCCCGCTGCAGCGGCCGCTCCGCCCTGCGAGGGTGCGGAGCCGAAGAAGCAGGCGCTCGCCGTCGCGACGAGTGGAAGCCAGCGGCGCACGAGGACCCCGGAGGAAGCCGGTCATTGTTGGTCCCACCGGGAGAGGTGTCAACCGGCGCCGGGCCCGCAGCAGCTTGACCGGCCCGAAGACGCGCGCGTAGGCTCTCTTCCGGCACGCGGAGCCGTGATGGTGGGACGCGGGCTGCAGGGGGGATCGCGGCGGACCGGGGCCGTGGCGATCGGTCTCGTCGTCGCGGCGCTCGTGACGCCGGTGCTGTCGGAAGCGCCGGGTCGGGCGCGCACCCCGCGACCGACGCAGCCGCAGCCTCCTGTCTGCTTCGAGTGCTTCTGGGAGCATCAGGACCCCGCCCTCCGCCACGACCTCCTCCGCTACTACGAGTCCTACAGGCCGGAAGACCCGCTGGTCGAGGCGGAGCGACGGCTCGTGCTCGCCCGGTTGCGCGGTGTCGCCGCCTCGGCCGAGGAGACCTTTCGGGGTTTCGCCTCGCTCCTGCCTCGCGAGCGCGATCCGCTCCGGCGGCTCTTGGTGGTCGAGACGTTGGCGTTCGCGGCGGGTGGCGCGGGCCGCAAGCCCGCGCGCTACTTCGCGAAGGCCGCGAAGGCAGCCGATCAGTGCGGGCAGACTTCAAAGGCCAGGATCTACCGGTCTCTCGCCGAAGGCCGCTTCGAGCCGCGCTTCGGATCCACCCTGATCTGGCGCCGGCCCCGCGTGCCGCTCGACACCGAGGCCTACGTCCTGGGTGCGAGCGCAGTCCACGTGCGGCCGGGCTGGCGCGTCGGGGTCCAGGCCGACCGGACCGTCCGGGACTGGCTGTCGAACCAGCTGTGGTTCGCGTTCCCGCGAAGACCCCTCGGCCGGGACGACCTCCTCGCGTGGCACGAGGGGGCGCGCGTTCGGGACCTCCTCGGCTTCGTGGATGTGGTCACGGTCCCCCTGATGGGAGCGCTCGCGGCGCGGCAGGGGGGGCGGTGGCTCGCCGCGGACGAGGCGGGCACCTTCCGCTTCGAGGTGCTGGACGACAAGGTCCAGTACCCGACGACCAGGGTCTCGGGAGAGCTGGCGCTGCTCATGGACACGCACGGGATCTCGGCGCTCGTGGCGCCCGCGATGGACGCGAAGGTGGACCTGGTCGTCGGCTGCGCCGACACTGCGGGCAAGGTGGAGGCCGCCTACCACCTCGCGCAACGGGGGGTCCACGTCTACTTCCCATGTGACCGTTTCGTCGGGGACCTGGTCGGCCACGACGCCGGAGGAACCCTGATCGGATCCGCCCCCATCCGCCCGGAGCCCGGAGGGGCGGTCATCGGCGACCGGCCGATCCGGTTCCGGCTGGACGAGACCGTGGTCGTGGAGGACGCGAACCTGCCCGGCGAGCTCCAGTACTACGACGGCCCGGCGCGCTACTTCGCGAGGCTCCGGGAATTCGTGCCCGCGAGAATCGAGCGGGTCCGCGTCGAGGGCGGGGGACAGAGCGACCGGGTCGTGCGCCGCGCCGAGGAGGTCGGCGCCGCGGCGATCGCGGTGCGCGTGTGGACCGAAGAGGACTACCGTCCCGTCAGGCAATGGCTCGCGGCGTCAGCGGTTCGCCGCGCCGTGCTTTTCCACTCCGCGCCCTACACCCCGGGCTACCGCCTCTTCGAGGAGTTCCCCCGGCAGACCACGTTCGGGGACACGAGGCCGCTGTTTCTCGGACCGCAGGGCGCCGCATCGTCGCCGACCGGATCCTGAGCGAGGGCCCGCGTTTGACACCGTCCGGCGGGGGTTCCTATACTCCGCCGCGCTCGCGACAGGGTCGGGGCGCAACGGGTCGCAACGCGGGAGGGGCGAGGGAGCGGTCATGCCGCGCACGATCGAGGGCTCGCTCGACGCCAAGGGGATGCGCGTGGCGCTGGTCGCGTCCCGGACCAACGAGCTCGTCGCGTCGCGCCTGATCGCGGGAGCGATGGACTGCCTCGAGAGGCACGGCGTCTCCTCCGACGCGATTGACGTCGTGCGAGTCCCCGGCTCCTGGGAGATCCCGCTCGCCGCCCGCAAGCTCGCCTCGGCAGGCCGCTACGACGCCATCGTCGCCCTCGGCTGCCTGATCCGCGGCGAGACCCCGCACTTCGACTTCATCGCGAAGGAGGTCGCCCGGGGCCTGGCCGCCACGAGCCTCGACACCGGCGTGCCCGTCGCGCTGGGCGTGCTCACGACCGAGAGCCTCGAGCAGGCGCTCGAGCGGGCCGGCGCCAAGGGGGGGAATCGAGGTTTCGACGCGGCCCTGGCGGCCATCGAGATGGTGGCCCTCCTCCGTCGTCTCGGCTGAGGGGGCCCGGACGTGGGCCAGAGAAGGCGCGCCCGGGAGTGCGCGCTCCAGATGCTCTTCCAGATCGACCTGACGGCCGCGCAGCCCCAGGAGGTGTTCTCCGCCTTCTGGGAGGACCAGAGCCCCACGCCCGAGCTCCGCGCCTTCGCCGAGCGGCTCGTCGAGGGCGTTCGGACGGAACGGGAACTGCTCGACCGACTCATCGCGGAGGCCTCCGAGCACTGGCGGGTCGAGCGGATGGCGGTGGTGGACCGCAACGTGCTTCGCATCGCGGTCTACGAGCTCCTGTTCGACCGCGACACGCCGGCTGCGGTGGTCCTGGACGAGGCGATCGAGGTGGCGCGAAAGTACGGGAGCGAGGAGTCCGCCGCCTTCATCAACGGCGTGCTGGACGCCGTCCGCAGGCGCATCGGCGCCGAGCCGCGCGAGCCCTCCCCGGGCGCCGGGCCCGGCTGAGGACCCGCGGTGGACCCCTCGTCTTCTCGTGCATAATGCCTCGCGGTTGCGGCCATGGCCGACTACGATCCCAAGACGATCGAGCCCAAGTGGCAGGAGCGCTGGGAGCGGGAAGGGGTGTTCCGCGTCGCGGGCCCGGATCCTTCTCGACGCCGCTTCTACTGCCTGGAGATGCTCCCGTACCCGAGCGGGAAGATCCACATGGGCCACGTCCGCAACTACACGATCGGCGACGCGGTGGCCCGATTCCGGCGGATGCT
>JBBIHW010000035.1:0-10165 GCA_037446795.1 Acidobacteriota bacterium | reverse complement strand
AGCAAGTGCTGCACGCGATCGGCTGGGACGCCTTCGGGCTCCCGGCCGAGAACGCCGCGATCCAGCACGGCGAGCCCCCGCGCCGCTGGACCGAGCGAAACATCGAGACCATGCGCGGCCAGCTCCAGCGCCTCGGCCTCTCCTACGACTGGCAGCGCGAGGTGACCACCTGCGATCCCGCCTACTACCGCTGGAACCAGTGGTTCTTCCTGCGAATGCTCGAGCGGGGGATCGCCTACCGAGCCCGGCGGTTTCTCAACTGGTGCGAGGGGTGCCTCACGGTCCTGGCCAACGAGCAGGTCCACGCTGGCCGGTGCTGGCGCTGCGGGAGTCGGGTCAGCCGCCGCGACTTCGAGCAGTGGTTCCTCCGGATCACCGACTACGCCGAGTCGCTGCTCGAGGACCTGGACCGGCTCGAGGGCTGGCCGGAGAAGGTCCGGACCATGCAGTGGAACTGGATCGGCAGGAGCGAGGGGGCGCGGGTGCTGTTCCCCATCGAGGGATCCAACGAGGCGATCGAGGTCTTCACGACCAGGCTCGACACGATCTACGGCGCGACCGCGATCGCCCTCGCCCTCGAGCACCCGGCGGCCGAGCGCCTCGTCCGGGGAACCCCGGCCGAGGCCGAGGTGCTCGGCTTCGTGCGCTCGGAGCTCGCCCGCAGCCTCGAGGACCGCTTCGCGGACGCCGCGCGGAAGGCCGGTGCGCCCACCGGCCGCTACTGCATCAACCCGTTCTCGGGCGAGCGGATCCCGGTGTGGGTGGTGAACTTCGTTCTCGCCGAGGTGGGCACGGGCGCCATCATGAGCGTCCCCGCGCTCGACGAGCGCGACTTCGCGTTCGCCCGCGAGCACCGCCTTCCGATCCGGCCCGTGGTGCGGCCGCCCGATGCGCCGCCCTTCCACGGGGAGTCGCTCCAGGGGGCGTTCACCGAGGAGGGCGTCCTCCACGACTCGGGCCCCTACAGCGGCCTGGCGAGCGCCGAGGCGCGCCGCCAGATGCTGGCCGATGCCGCCGCGCGGGGATTCGGCTCGGCCCAGGTCACGTACCGTCTGAAGGACTGGGGGATTTCCCGGCAGCGCTACTGGGGTACCCCGATCCCCGCGCTCCACTGCGGTCGCTGCGGCATCGTGCCCGTGCCCGAGGAGGAGCTTCCGGTTCTCCTCCCGGACGAGGCCCCGTTGACCGGAGCGGGCGGCTCCCCGCTGGCGCGCGTTCCGGGCTTCGTGCGCGCGCGTTGCCCGAGCTGCGGCGGGGAGGCCTCGCGCGACACGGACACCATGGATACCTTCGTGGACTCGTGCTGGTACTACTTCCGGTACGCGGATCCGGCCAACGGGAACGCCCCGTTCGACTGGCAGCAGGTGCGCCCGTGGTTTCCGGTGGACCTCTACATCGGCGGGATCGAGCACGCCACGATGCACCTCATCTACACGCGGTTCTGGACGAAGGTCATGCGCGACCTGGAGCTGGTGGACCTGGACGAGCCTGTGCGCGGTCTGTTCACCCAGGGCATGGTCATCAAGGACGGGGCGAAGATGTCCAAGTCGCGCGGCAACGTCGTGGACCCGGACGACATGATCGAGCGCTACGGGGCCGACACGACCCGCCTGTTCTCCCTGTTCGCGGCACCGCCGGAGCGCGATCTGGAGTGGAGCGAGGCCGGGGTCGAGGGCTGCTTCCGCTTCCTCTCCCGCGTCTGGAGGCTGTTCGAGAGGGTCCGCGAGAAGCTCCCGCCGCACGGGGCGCCGCCCCCCGAGCGGCCCTGGCCTCAGGAGGCCGTGGCCCTGAGAAAGAAGACCCACCGGACGATCCAGCGCGTGACCGAGGACCTGGGCCCCCGCATGCACCTCAACACCGCTGTGGCCGCCGTGATGGAGCTTTCGAACACCCTCGCCCCGCTCGCCGAACGCGGCGAGCTCGAGCCGACCACGGCGTGGGCCGTGCGGGAGGCGCTCGAGGCGCTGGCGAAGCTGCTGTCGCCGATGGCGCCGCATGTCGCCGAGGAGCTGTGGGAGGGGCTCGGCGGAGCGTCGCTCGTCGCGTCGGAGAGTTGGCCCGAGCCGGACGCCGCGCTGCTCGAGGAGGAGAGCGTGACGGTGGTCGTGCAGGTGGACGGGAGGCTGCGCGGGCAACTGGTCCTGCCGAGGGGGTCCGCCGAGCAGGACGCGGTGGAGGCGGCGCGCCGGGACCGCAAGGTGGCCGCGCACCTGGATGGGAAGAGCATCCAGCGCGTGGTCTACGTTCCGGACCGGCTGTTGAACCTGGTGACGCGATGACGGGGGCCGGAACAGGGGGTGGTGCGAGGCGCCGGCGAGCGATCCTCTGGGGGCTCCTCCTGACCGCGGGGCTTCCCGCGTGCGGCTATACGCTCGTCGGCCGGAACACGTTCCTGCCGGAGCGGATCAAGGTGATCGCTGTCGTCCCGTTCGCCAACCGCACCGGGCGCGCCGAGATCGAGCAGCGGGTGACCGAAGCTGTCGCGCGCGAGTTCGCCAAGCGAGGACGGTACCGCGTCGTGGCCGAGCGGGTCGGCGCCGACGCGCTCCTGGAAGGGGCGATCGCCGACCTCCGCACGAACCCGGTGCAGTTCAACGAGCAGGGGCGGGCCACGCGGGTCGAGACCGTCGTCACGCTGCAGGCGACCCTTCGCGACCTTTCGAACGACCAGGTCCTCTGGAGCCAGAGCGGCCTTCTGTTCAGGGACCAGTACGACGTGCCGGCGACCGAGAGCGAGTTCTTCGATCGGGAGACGATCGCCCTCGAGGAGATCGCGCGCGGCGCCGCCATCGCGCTCGTGACCTCGATCCTCGAGGGCTCCTGATGGCCGCGTTCCGAAAGGGGCCGCATCCCTCGGGCCGCGACACGTTGCGCGAGGTGCGCCGACGCCTCGAGCGCGGCTGGCCGCCCGGCCTCACGGTCCTGACCGGCGAGGACCTCTTCCACCTCGACCGGGCGCAGCGGCTGCTGCTCGAGGCGCTGGCCGGGGCTGACCCTTCGGGCCTCGGCCTGACCGTCTGGAGCGAGGGCAAGGTGGAGGTCGAGCGGGTCGTGGAGGGGGCTCGCTCGGCGGGGATGTTCTCCCGGCACCGCGTCGTCTTCGTGAGGGACGTCGCGGTGCTCGAAGGGGAGCCGGACCCGCTCCGGTCCTACGCGTCGGCGCCGCCTGCCGGGAGCTTCCTCCTCGTCCGGGCGCCCAGGCTCGACGCTCGCAGGAGCCTTCACAAGGCGCTTGTCGAATCGGGCACCACGCTCTCGTTCGGACCGCTGCGGCCGGTGGAGCTGCTCGAGGCGGCCGCAGAGCTCGAGCGGGAGAAGGAGGTGCCGCTCGACAGGGAGGCCAGGGTGTTCCTGGTGGACGCGTGCGCGGGCGACCTGCAGCGCGTCGAGTCGGAGCTCGAGAAGCTGCGGGCGTTCGCCGGAGGGGCCTGCGCGGGCCGGTTGGGGATCGAAATGGTCCGGCAGGTCGCCTCGGGCGGCGCGGCGCTGTCCGGCTGGGAGCTGTCGAACGCCATCGAGGCCCGCGACCGGGGCGCCGCCCTCGAGGCCGCGCGGCGGCTGCTCGGGGGGGCGCAGGAGGCGGAGGAGCCCTTGCGGGTTCTCGGCGGCCTCGCCTACCGTGCGCGCATGCTGCTGCGGGTGAGGGCGCTCGTGGCGGCCGGGTCCAGGCCGGTGGAAGCGTCGGCCGCGGTTCGCGGATTCCCGGACGAGAGGCTCGCCGCAGCCGCCATGCGGTACGACCTCGGCGAGCTGCTGGCCCTCCCGGCACGCCTGCTCGAAGCCGACCGCGCCCTGAAGGTCGGCTCCCTGCCTCCCCTCGCGGTCTTCGTGAGGCTCGTCGAGCAGGTGACCGCGCCGGCCGGCCCGGCGGCGCGCGCGGCGTCATGAGCCGTCCCCGCGAGACCGTCGCCGTACTCGATTTCGGCTCGCAGTACACCCAGCTCATCGCCCGCAGGGTCCGGGAGCTGGGCGTCTACTGCGAGATCCTCCCGTTCGATGTGCCGCTCGGGCAGCTGGGTAGCGCGCAGGTCAAGGGGCTGGTGCTGTCCGGCGGCCCGGGGTCGGTTTACGAGCCCGGGGCGCCGCAGCGGGACGCCGATCTCTTCTCGCTCGGCGTGCCGGTGCTCGGCATCTGCTACGGGATGCAGCTCATGATGGCGCGCCTCGGGGGCGAGGTGGAGCCGGCCCGGGAGCGGGAGTTCGGTCCCGCCATCGTGCGGGTGGAGCCCGAGGGCTCGGTCCTGTTCCGGGGCCTCCCTGTCGAGCAGCGGGTCTGGGTGAGCCACGGCGACCGCGTGCGCGCTCCCGCGCCGGGCTTCCGGACGGTGGCCTCCTCCCCGAGCGCTCCTCACGAGGCGGTGGAGGATCGCTCGCGAAACCTCTTCGGCGTCCAGTTCCATCCCGAGGTCGGCCACACCGAACACGGGCTCGAGATCCTGCGGCGGTTCCTCTACGACGCGTGCGGCTGCCGCGGGGACTGGACCGTGGGCTCGTTCATCGAGGAGGCGGTCGAGGAGGCGCGGCGGACGGTGGGCGAGGCGAGGGTGGTCTGCGCGCTGTCGGGCGGCGTGGACTCCTCGGTCATGGCCCTCCTGCTCCACCGCGCCATCGGCGAGCGCCTCGTCTGCATCTTCGTCAACAACGGCCTGCTGCGAAAGGGCGAGGCGGAGGAGGTGCTCGGGGCCTTCCGCGAGCGCTATCACCTCGAGGTCCGATACGCCGACGAGGCCGCGCGCTTCCTCTCCCGCCTCCGCGGGGTCGAGGACCCGGAGCGGAAGCGCAAGATCGTCGGGCAGACCTTCGTCGAGGTCTTCGAGGCGGAGGCCCGGAAGCTCGGCGGGATCCAGTTCCTCGCGCAAGGGACGATCTATCCCGACCGGATCGAGTCCGCCTCTGTGCGAGGTCCCTCGGCCACGATCAAGACCCACCACAACGTGGGGGGCCTCCCCGAGACGATGAACCTCGAGCTCGTCGAGCCTCTGCGGGACCTCTTCAAGGACGAGGTGCGGAAGGTCGGCCTCGCCCTCGGGCTCGATCCCGCCTTCGTCGGGCGGCACCCGTTCCCCGGTCCGGGGCTGGCCGTGCGGATCGTCGGGTCCGTGACCGCCGAGCGCGTCGCCGTGCTCCAGGAGGCCGACCACATCTTCACGACGGAGCTGCGGCGCTCGGGCCTCTACGACGCGGTGTCCCAGGCGTTCGTCGTGCTCCTGCCCGTCCGGACCGTGGGGGTCATGGGCGACAGCCGCACCTACGAGAACGTGGCCGCCTTGCGGGCGGTGACGACGCAGGACTTCATGACCGCCGACTGGGCGAGGCTTCCCGAGGAGTTCCTCGCGCGCGTGGCGAGCCGGATCGTGAACGAGGTCCGCGGGATCAACCGCGTCGTCTACGACGTGACGAGCAAGCCGCCCGGCACCATCGAGTGGGAGTAGGCGCGGGTCGAGGCGCGCCCGTCGTTCCCGGGAGGGGAAAGGGCGGGGGCGTCCGATGGCCGATCGCTGTTCCCGAGGGCTCGATCCGGAGCCGGTCTCGAGCGATCTCGTGTTCGCCCCTCTCCCGGGTGCCTCCGCCCGGGAGTGTCGCTGGGCTCGCGGGCCTCGCTCGCAGCTTCTTCCTGCTGCCGCCGATCCCCTGCGGCTGGCCGTCCCGTCCGATGCGATTCTCTCCGCGCACCGAGATGCAAGAGGCTCGCGCCCGCGGCTCGGCAGGTCTGCCCCGTGGGTCGTTTTGGCCGACGCCTCGCGCTGGCCGTCACGATGACGGCGCCCGCGCGATGCGAGCTCGTGGCGCGCCGCGATCGTGATACCATCGCGCGCGCCGCGACAGCCGAGCGTGCTCCTGGCTTCGGGATCGCGGCTCATCCTGCGAGGAGGGACCAGGCGCATGGCCGAGAACGGTCCTGGCTTCGTCCACCTCCACAACCACACCACGTACTCGCTCCTCGACGGCGCGCAGCGCCTGGACGAGATGCTGGCTCGCGCGGCCGCCGACGGGCAGCGGGCGCTCGCGATCACCGACCACGGCAACCTCTTCGGCGTCCTCGAGTTCGCCCGCAAGGCCGAGAAGGTGGGCGTCCGTCCCGTCATCGGGATCGAGGCGTACGTGGCACCCGGCTCCCGTCACGACCGGACTCCGAACCAGAGCGGCACGAGCCGGCAAAAACCCTACTACCATCTCGTCCTCCTCGCCGACAGCTACACGGGATACAAGAACCTGATCCGCCTGGCGACGGCGGGCTTCCTCGAAGGCTTCTACTACAGGCCGCGCGTGGACAAGGAGTTGCTCGCCGCGCACCGCGACGGCCTGGTGTGCCTTTCGGCGTGTCTCGCGGGCGAGGTGGCGACCCACCTGCGCAACGACCAGCCGGACCGCGCCCTCAGCGCCGCGGCGGGGCTGCGGGACCTCTTCGGGAAGGACAGGTTCTGGCTGGAGCTGCAGGACCACGGGCTCGAGGACCAGAAGAAGATCAACGAACGCCTTCCCCGGCTCGCGCGGGAGCTGGGCGTCGGCCTCGTGGCCACCAACGACTGCCACTACCTCCTCCCCGAGGACCACTTCGCCCACGACGTCCTCGTGTGCATCCAGACCGGCAAGACGGTCCACGCACGGGACCGGATGCGCTACACGGCGCAGCACTACCTGAAGACGCAGGCGGAGATGAGGCGGCTGTTCTCGTGGGCGCCGGAGGCGGTGGAGAATACCGCCAGGATCGCCGAGGGTTGCCGTTTCACCTTCGAGAAGCGGGGCTATCAGCTCCCCGACTTCCCGGTGCCTGCCGGGCTCGACCTGGACGGGTATTTCGAGAAGGTGGTCCGCAGCGGCTTCGAGCAGCGCCTCCCGGCATGGAGGAGGCAGCTCGACGCGGGCCGGCTCCGTCACCCGATCGAGGCCTACCGGCAGCGGCTCGACCGCGAGATCCGAACGATCCGAGCCATGGGCTTCGCGGGCTACTTCCTGATCGTCTGGGACTTCATCCGGTTCGCTCGAGAGCGCGGGATCCCGGTCGGGCCGGGCCGCGGGTCGGCCGCGGGCTCGCTGGTGGCGTACTGCCTGCGGATCACCGACATCGACCCGATGCAGTACGACCTGCTCTTCGAGCGCTTCCTCAATCCGGAGAGGGTGAGCCTTCCCGACATTGACATCGATTTCTGCTTCCGGCGGCGCGAGGAGGTCATCGAGTACGTCACCGGGAAGTACGGCCGGCCCAACGTCGCCCAGATCATCACGTTCGGCACCCTCGCGGCCCGCGCCGTCATCCGCGACGTCGGCCGGGGCCTGGACATTCCCTACGGCGAGGTGGACCGGATCGCGAAGCTGGTGCCGCAGCAGCCGGGCGTCGAGATCACCATCGACCGGGCGCTGCGCGAGGTTCCGGCCCTGCGCGAGGCCTACGAGTCGGAGGACACGGTCCGCCAGCTCCTCGACGTCGCGCGGCGGCTCGAGGGGCTGACCCGGCACGCCTCCACCCACGCCGCGGGTGTGGTCATCGCGCCCAGGCCGGTAGTGGAGTACGCGCCGCTGTACAAGGCCCCGGGAGACGGCGAGGAGATCACGACGCAGTACGCCATGGGGGACATCGAGGAGATCGGGCTCCTCAAGATGGACTTCCTCGGCCTGAAGACCCTCACGCTGATTGACGACGCGCTCGCCTCGATCGAGCGGACCACGGGCGAGCGGCCGGACCTGGAGGCCCTGGGGACCGACGACCCGAGGGTCTACGAACTGTTCTCCCGGGCCCGCACCTCCGGCATCTTCCAGTTCGAGTCCGCCGGAATGCGCAACATCCTCCGCCGGCTCAAGCCCGATCGGTTCGAGGACCTCATCGCCCTGAACGCCCTCTACCGGCCAGGGCCGATCGGGGGCGGCCTCATCGACGAGTTCATCGAGCGCCGACACGGAAGGGTACGCGTCCAGTACCCGCACCCCCTGCTCGAGGACATCCTCCGGGACACCTACGGCGTCATCGTGTACCAGGAACAGGTGATGCAGATCGCCTCGCGTCTGGCCGGCTACACGCTCGGCGAGGCCGACATCCTGCGGCGCGCCATGGGCAAGAAGAACAAGGAGGCCATGGCCGCCGAGCGCGCCAGGTTTCTCGAGCGAGCCGGGGCGAACGGGGTGTCGAGGGAGGAGGCCGGCAAGGTATTCGACCTGATGGAGTACTTCGCCGGCTACGGCTTCAACAAGTCCCACTCCGCCGCCTACGCGCTGGTGGCGTATCGGACGGCGTGGCTCAAGGTCCACCACCCGGTTCACTTCATGGCCGCCCTGCTCACGACCGAGAAGGGGAGCACGGACAAGCTCGTCCAGTACGTCGCCGAGTGCCGAGAGATGGGGATTCGCGTCCTTCCCCCCGACGTGAACACCTCGGAGCTGGACTTCTCCGTGGAGGGCGACGCGGTTCGCTTCGGGCTGTCGGCGATCAAGAACGCCGGCGAGGCCGCCATCCGCTCGATCCTCGAGGCGCGAGCCCGCAGCGGCCGATTCCTGAGCCTGCACGGGCTGTGCGCCGAGGTGGATCCACGCCTCGTCAACAAGAGAGTCCTCGAGGCGCTGGTGCAGTCGGGCGCGCTCGACTCCCTGGGAGCTCGCCGCAGCCAGCTCGCCTCCGTCCTCGACCAGGCGCTCGACCGTGCGCAGAAGCTCCGGATGGACCGGCAGGCGGGACAGTCCTCGCTGTTCGGCGGGGAAGGTCCTTCGGGCGTGCAGCAGCTGCCTCCGCCGGGTGGCCCGGAAATCCCGGAGTGGGACGAGAAGACCCGCCTCGAGGGGGAGAAGGCCACCCTCGGCTTCTACGTGACCGGCCACCCGCTCGAGCAGTATCGAGACCTGCTCGCCGGCTTCGCGACGCACACGACCGCGTCGCTGCGGGAGTCGCCCGCGGGGGCCGAGGTATCGGTGGGCGGGATCGTCGCCGACTACCGGCGGCGCCGGTCGAAGAAGGGACAGTGGTGGGCGTCCTTCCAGGTCGAGGACATGAAGGGCGCCATCGAGGTCCTGGTTTTCCCGAAGGCGTTCGAGTCGTGCGACGGCTGGCTCGCCAAGGATCGGCTCGTGCTCGTGGCCGGCCGGCTCGAGGTGGAGGAGGATCGCGTGCGCGTGATGGCGGATGAGGTCCTGCCCCTCGAGGAGCTGCGGGAGCGCCGGGCCGAGGGCGTCCAGGTCCGGCTCGAGGCCTCGGAGCTCGACGGGGAGCTCGTCGCCCGGCTGCGACGCGCGGTCGAGGCCCACCGGGGCGAGGTCGCCCTCTACCTCGAGGTCGTCCGTCCGAGCTGCTTTCGCGTGGTCGCCCGCGCGGAGGCGGCCCTGCGGGTGAAGCCCTCGCCCGCGCTCACTGCGGCGGTCGAAGAGGTTCTGGGCCCGGGACGCGTCCACTACCGGGTCGGCAGGACCGCCCCTCGCCGCGCCGCGGCGCCCGCGGGGGCCCGCCCCGATGTTCCGTTCTGAGCCTCCGAGGGCCTGCCGGCAACCCGTTGCCCGCCGGACCGCATCCCCGTATGTTCAGGGCGTTCTTTCCGGGGCGGCGCGTCGCCGGCCCTGCGGGGAAAAAAGGGCTCCTCTCGATTTCCCGTGATGGCGTAGGGTTCACAGCACCACCTGAGCCCAGGGGTTATCCGGGAGGCTGCACCGCTGGAAGATCTTGAACTTGAAGTACTCGGGATCCCGGTAGCCCCGAGCCTGGGCGCGCAGGATGGCGATCTTGCTGTTGATGGATTCCACGAGGCCGAGCCTGAGGCCGTGGCGATGACCAGCTACGACGCTCTCCAAGTGGGGCTCCAGAGGCGCGGCGACCTTCACGATCTCCGCGATCGTGGTCTCCTTGGCAGCCTCGATCCACTCCCTCAGGCGTCGACGCAGGGCTCCAAAGTACCGCCACGGATGCTGGAGGATCCCCCTGAGCTGCCCCTTGAGGAGGTCGGCCTGGTACAGCGGCTCGTTGATCTCCATGAGGCGCCTGAGCAGCAGCTTGTCCTTGTGCCGCAGCCTCTCCCGCGCGCTCAGCAGCAGCCACTTCTTGACCTTCATGGCCTGCCCCACCTCATCGGCCGGAGCCCCGCCGAACAGCCGCCTCCGGAGTTGGTTCAACGCCTCGTTGACCCACTGGACGATGTGGAAGCGATCGAGGATGTGCATCGCCTTGGGCAAGTGGGTGTCGATGACACCC
>JBBIHW010000034.1:0-14485 GCA_037446795.1 Acidobacteriota bacterium | reverse complement strand
CTCCGCCGACAGGTAGGCAGTCCGACGCGATCCTCCACGAGGTAGCCTCCCTCGGCGCCGGGCAACGTCGCCCAGCTCAGGAGGACGAGCGCTCCATCGGGCACCAGGAACGCCGACCGGGCGGAGGCGACGTGGGGCGAGACGGGGTCCCAGACCATCTGGCGCAGCCGCTCGGCGGCACGCCGGTAGCGCAGCTCGGCTGCCCGGCTCCCTCGCCCCATGCCGCCGCGCGCCGCGAGGATCTCGCCTCGCCATCGCCGCACGGCTTCGTCCACGTCGGCCGCTGGGCCGAGCGGGACGGCGACGATCGCGCCACGGTCTGCAGGAAGCACGAAGGCGATGTAATGCTCCGCGGGCGCGGCCTCGCGCGCGAGCCGCAGGTAGCGCGCGTAGGCCACCAGAGCGCTCCCCGCAGGAAGCGACCCCTCGACTTGCTGGAGAGCGATCTCCGCCCTGGAGAGGTCTTCCCTGAAGGGCGCGCTCTTTTCAGCCAGGGTCCGCTCGGCCAGCTCCTTCTCGCGCCGCGCCTCGTCCGCGAGCTGCCGGTAGAGCGCGGGGTCGGCGGAGCCCGGCCCGCGCACGACGAGATTCGCGAGGCGGGTCCGGGCCGATGCCAGACGCCTGGCCACGGTGGCGAGCCCCACTTCCGCGGACCGCCAGGCCGCACCGTGGCGGCCGGCCATTTCGTCGAGCACGACGGCCCTCGATCTCACGAGGGCGTCCCAGGCGGACCGGAGCCCTGCCGGGTCGAGGCCCGCCGCGGCGGCCGACAGGGCAAGGTCCAGCCCTCTCGCTCGCACGGCCGCGTAGCGAAGGGCCTGCCTCTCCGGAAGCGCGCCGATCGTCAGCCGCAGGTGCCGTCGGCCGATCTCCTCGGCACGGAGGGCCGCGCCCAAAGCCCGGGTGTGCCCGCCGGTCCTCATCCGGACCGTCGCGAGGCTGGCGAGGGTCTCGGCCACGAGCGGGTGCTCGCCTCCAAGGGACCTCTCGCGGATCGCGAGGGCCCGATCGAGAAGGGGCTCCGCGTCGCTCGGACCCACCTCGCGAAGGCGCAGGTCGGCGAGCGGCGCCGAGCGCGCGTTCCCAGATGGACAGCGCGAGCCTTGGCGGTCTCCCCGGCCGCCGCGAGCGCGTTCGCGAGGTGACTCTGGGTCTCGGCCCGGTGGACGTGATCCGGGTCGTGCGTCTCCTCGCGGATGGCCAGCGCCCGCTCGAACAGCGCCCTGGCGCCCGCGGGCTCGCCGCTCGCCAGCAGCAGGGTGCCGAGACCAGTGAGGACGTGCGCGATTGCGGGGTTCTTCCCGCGTCCCGTTCGCTCGAAGATCCCGAGAGCGCGCTCGTAGAGCGGGCGGGCCCCCGACAGATCGCCGGTCGCGGCGAGGAGCCAGGCGAGGCTGCTCAGGCTCCTGGCCACGTGCGGGTGGTCCGGTCCCAGAGCCTTTTCTCGAAGCTCGAGCGCCCGCTCGTAGAGCGGCCGGGCGCCCGAGTAATCGCCGACCTCCTGGAGCACGAGAGCGAGGTTGCTGAGGCTGGTGGCCAGGTCCCGGTCCGCCGGCGCGCGGGCGCGCTCGCGGATGGCGAGGGCGCGCTCGTCGAAGGACCGCGCCTCCGCGTATCGGCCGAGGTGGATGGAGAGAACGCCGAGGTTGTTCAGGGTCCGGGCCACCTCCGGGTCGCTCGGGCCGAGCCGCCTCTCGCGGATGGACAGCGCGCGCTCGTACGCGGAGCGGGCCGCGGCGTAGTCCCCGGAGTCCGAGCAGACGATCCCCAGGTTGTTGAGGCTCGTCGCGACACCGAGGCCGTCGCCGCCGAGTCGCTCGTCCTTGATGGCCACCGCGCGCTCGGCGAGCGCGCGCGTCTCGGGCTCGTTCGACCTTCCGCCGTTCCAGAGCGCCTCGACGAGGACGTCGAGCGCTTCGGCGGCCTCGAGGGATCGAGGGCCGTGCCTCCTCTCGGCCTCCGCCAGGAGCTCCCGCGCCCGGGCCTCCGCCTCGGCGAAGCGTGCGTCCCGAATGAAGTTGCGGACCTCCGACGGGGAGCCGAGAACGGGCTCCGCCGCGAGCGCGATCGGGGCGATGGCGAGAGCCAGGAGGGTCGGGGCGAGCGCGACGCCGCCGGGTGTCACTCGCCGCGGCCTCCCGCGCGGTGACCGACACACGTACGGCCCTCCGAGAAAGAGATCGGCGCCGTCGCTACGCCGACCGAAGCAGCCCCCCATTGCGGCCGGGGCGAACGACGACACGGCGCGTGCGGCTGGTCCGGTCCGCCGAACGGTCCTGATAGCCTGCGGGCGGGACCTTCGTGGGCACGGCGTCTGCAGCGCCCGCGACGGGGCCGACCGCCGGGTCGAGCCGCAGGTGGCTTCCAGGGAGGCCTCGGATCAGCGTTCCTCGGATGGCGGCCCGTACCTTGCGCTCCAGGTCCGCGGGGATCGGATCCATCTTGTGCACCGCGCGAGCGTGGTCTCTGATCTTTCGCAGCAGTTCGGCCTCGTCTGCGCCAGGAACCCTTCAGTCGCAGTCCACTCCGACGTCGCGGCAGGTGTACGTCTTGGCCATGAAAGTCTCCTCCTTGGGGGGATGATACAGGATACGGCGCTCCCTCCTGGTCCCTGCAGCTGGTCCCGGTGGCTGGCCGGTTCGTCGGGGAGGACGGGCATCCCCTCGAGATTCGGGCACGAGCGGAGGGGCTTCCCGCAGCGCGGGTGGCGCTGGAGCCCGCGACCCACACGACCACGGCCGCGGACCATGTCCGGAGCTTCATGACCTGACCCCTTGGGGGGGTCCGCGCCACCCTTGCAGTTATCCACCGACGCCAGGTGCCAGCCCGCCCCAACCGCCTGGCTGCCGAGGCCGGCCTCGGAACGCCTCCGAGGAGCTACGATTCCCGACGCCTGCGCGCGGTATACACCCGCCTAGAGCGGGCCATTCCGTTTCAGGAACAACAACGCTCTTGTCGGTTCGCCAAGTTGGCCGTAGCCTTCGACGGGTCGTCCGCTCGGGAGCGGCCTGGATCCGGGGAACCGGGCTCGCTCGGTGATCGCCTCGCCGGTTCGCGCAAGGGGGGTCCACATGGTCCGGGTAGCCCGTCTCGCCTCCATCGCGTCCCTCGTCACGTGCCTCGATCCGGCCTTGGCCGCGGTCGTCCGGAAGGAGCCGAGCCGGTTCGATCGGCTCGCGATCCACGACCCGACGGCGGCCCTCGGCATCCTGGCTGAAACGCCGGACCGGCTGCCCGACTTCGAGGAGGGGCGCGCGGGCTGGGCGGCGTGGGTCGCAGCCCATGGGGGCGCCTGGCGCGTCCATCTCGACCGGCGCTCTGGAACGCCCCTCCTGGTCGAGGGCTCCGGCATCCCGTGGTTCGAGCCCGGGCGAGCGGTGAGCGTGGCCGAGCTCGAGGCCAGGGCCCGGGAGCTCGTTTCGCGGTACGAGGCGCTCTTCCGGGTCCGCGAGAGCGAGCTGGTGCTCGACCCGGAGGGAACCGGCGCGACCGACCCCGACCGGTGGATCGTGGTCTTCGGCCGGGTGGTCGGGGGCATCCCCGTCGAGGGAGAACGGCTGACGCTCTACGTGACACGCGGCAGGCTGGTCGCGTTCGGCGTGGATCTGTGGGGAGCGATCGAGCGGGTGCCCGAGGCCGGCTACGGCGCCGAGACGGCTCGGGAGATCCTGTTCGCCTACATGGGCCTCGGGCCGGACGACCGGGCCGCGGAGGTCGAACCCGCGCGCGAGGTTCTGGTGGCCGCTCCGCCCGAAGGGGCGGCCGATCGCTCCTACGCGGGCCGCGTGGGCGAGGGAATCCGGCACCTGCGCGCGTGGCGTTTCGCCCTCCGGGTCGAGGGGGAGCCCGGGACCTGGATCGGGAAGGTGGACGCGACGACCGGAGAGATCCTCGCCCTCTACGACGACTGGAAGTACTCGGCGGCGGTCGAGGGTGGCGTCTTTCCGCGCTCGAACGACGGCGCGTGCCTGGACGGCTGCGAGCAGCCGGCGTGGCCGATGCCGTACTGCGACCTCAGCGTGGACGGGAGCCCCCGGACGACCAACGACGCCGGGTTGTTCGACTGCTCCCCCGCTGGCTCCGCCGCGACGACGAGCCTCTCGGGCCCCTACGTTCGGATCTCCGACAACTGCGGCGCGGTGAGCGAGAGCGCGACATGCGACGACGATCTCGACCTCGGGGCGAGCGGCGGAACCGACTGCGCGGTCCCGGCGGGTCACAGCGCCGGGGACACCCACTCCAGCCGGACGAACTTCTACCACCTCAATCGAATCAAGGAGAAGGGCCGGTACTGGCTGCCGTCGAACACGTGGCTCGCGCAGCAGCTCACCGCGAACGTCAACATCAACAGCACCTGCAACGCCTTCTGGAACGGGACGGTCAACTTCTACAAGTCGGGGGGCGGGTGCCGGAACACCGGGGAGATCGGCGGCGTCATCCATCACGAGTACGGGCACGGGCTCGACCAGAACGACGGCGGCAATTACGACAACCCGTCCGAGGCGTACGCGGACGTGGTCGCCATCCTCCAGGAGCACCGGTCCTGCGTCGGGCGGGGCTTCTGGACGAGCCAGACCTGCACGGGCTACGGGGATGCCTGTGTGGAGTGCACGGGGATCCGGGACATGGACTGGGACAAGCGGGAGTCCCACACCCCGGCAACACCCGCCAACTTCACCCAGCCCAACTGCGGCGGGGGTGGGGGCCCGTGCGGACGGGAGGTCCATTGCGAGTCCTACGTCCCCTCGGAGGCCGTGTTCGACCTGGCGTTCCGCGACCTGCCGGCCTCCGGCATGGACCTCGACTCCGCCTGGCAGCTCGCCGAGAAGCTCTTCTACAAGTCGCGACAGGGGTCGGGGGGAAACGCCTTCAACTGCTCGCTGCCCAACTCGGACGGTTGCGGGGCGTCGAGCTGGTTCACGAAGTTCCGCAACGCCGACGACGACGACGGGAACCTGAGCAACGGGACGCCGCACGCCGCCGCGATCTTCGCCGCTTTCGACCGGCACAAGATCGCCTGCGGAGCCGCCGCGGACGCCTCGAACCAGAGCACGTCGTCCTGCCCGAGCCTGGCCAAGCCGGCGCTGACCCTCGCGGAGGGCTCGAACTCGGTGAGCCTGTCCTGGTCCCCGGTGGCGAACGCCGCCAACTACCTGATCCTGCGAAACGAGGTGGACTGCGATTACTCTTCGACGTCTCCTACAACTTCCTCCGGGCGTCCGAGGCGACCAACGAGTACGACACGGCCCAATACAACTACGTGGCCAACTACAAGAAGAACGGCCCGAACAGCAGCTCCACCCGCCTCATCACACCGCACCAGGAGAACGCGATCTACGCCCATGAGATCTACATCGAGGGGAACATCTGTCCCAGCCGGCCGTCGAACGACCTCCCCGAGGAGGACGCCGTGGAGCCCCGGAGCTATCCGTGGCGCAGCGCGACACGCCATCCGGCTCCGCCGGTCGCGACGACGTCCGCGCTCGAGGCGTTCGACGACGTCCTGAACGACGCCGGCAACAACAAGGGCCTCGGCTGCGACGGCACGTTCCACGCGCGTCTCGACCGCGTGGACGGGCGAATCCTCGGCGAGGTGCTTCAGGGAACCGGCCGACTCGTCGACGATCCGTCAGAGGTCGGGGGCTGGCCAACCTACGAGAGCGGGCCGGCCTGCCCTGACGCAGACGGGGACGGGATGCCGGACGCGTTCGAGAAGCGCATGGGGCTCGACGCAAACTCCAACGACGCGAACGGCGACCCGGATGGCGACGGGTACACGAACCTGGAGGAGTACCTCAACGGCGAGCTTGCCACGAGCCTCGCCGGTTCCTGTCCCGGCGCCTCCACCGACGCAGACGGCGACGGCATCTGTCGGGACGCGGACAACTGTCCGTGGCTCGCCAACCCGGGCCAGTCCGAGACGGACGGAGACGGGAGCGGAGACGAGTGCGACGTGGACGACGACGGGGACGCAGTCCAGGACGGTGCCGACAACTGCCCGCTGGCGGTCAATTCCGATCAGAGCGACGAAGACGGCGATGGCGCCGGAGACGCCTGCGACTGCGCTCCCGCCGACGCGGGAGCGTTCGCCCCGCCTCACGAGGTCCGCAACGTTCGGCTGCTCGCCGATCGCAGGACCATCGCGTGGGACCCCCTGGCGCCAGACGCCGGCTCCCGGACGGTGCACGACGTGGTGCGCGGCGACCTCGCCGAGGTGGCGAGCGTCGGATCGGGCAGCTCGGAGACCTGTTTGGAGTCGGGGACGGCCGACGCCACGACGGAAGACCTCCAGGACCCGGCGCCCGGGGCCGGCGCCTACTACCTCGTCCGCGGGCGCAACGCGTGCGGAGTCGGCACCTACGGCTTCACGAGCGGCGGACGCGAGCGAGATCCCTCTGCCTGCCCCTAGCCTGGGTCGTTCATGAGGGATCTTCGCGAGACCGCGGAGATGGCCGTCATGCCGGGCCCCCGCAGGGGCGAGGACCCGAGGCCTGCTCGAACAGCACGTCCCAAGGCCCGAGACCCGAGGACGCCCGGCAGGATGGCAGATACGCGATCGCAGCAGATCATCCTTCTTTTGGTGGGCGCAATCGTTCCCTCCGTAGAATCGCGGGTTGTAGACGACCCATGACAGCGGCCACCAGAGCCGCGTACCGAACGAACGGTCTCGGCACAGCCTGTTGCGTCGGCGGGTTCGGGTGCGCACGAGCGGATCATCGAGGTGGCGCGGTTTGTCGGATGAGGCGCGGGAGGCGGACCGCCCCAAGGTGGACGACCCGTCCCGGCGGTTCCGCTCCCGTGGGGAGGGAGGCCCTCGCCGAGTCCGGCAACCCCCCCCTTGCCGCGGATGACCCTCCCGGACCGACCTCCGGAACGTGAGCGCCGCCATGCTCGGCGGCCTCGGCTCGCGCGCCTCGACGGCCCGCTCGTCCTCCTCGCCCGCCACCAGCGCCCGAATCGAGTCGGGACGGTCGGTCGTGCCGGAGCCGACAGAGCCACGCCTGGAAAGATCGTTCCCCTCGAAAGCCGCACGGCGCCACCGTCGCGAGGGAGGGGCGGCCCTTCCGGCTCGGCGGAAGGGCCCGCGACCCGGGCTGTCACGGTGAAGCCCGGACGCGGCTGTGCGCGGCCCCGGCTTCCCGGCTTGATTCCGGACCTCGGGCTGCCTACGTTCCCCCGCAGCAGGGGGAACGCTGGACGCCATGGACCGGCCCACCATCCTTCTGGTTGACTACGAGCCGCAGAGCATCGAGGCGACGCGCCAGCCGCTCGCCGAGGGCGGCTACCGCGTCGAGGTCGCTACGGACGGGGTCGCGGCCGTCGAGGCCTTTCGAAGGCTCCGTCCCGACCTCGTCCTCTTGGAGATGATGCTCCCGAAGAAGCACGGCCTCGACGTCTGTCGCGAGCTGCGCAAGAGCGATCCCGCGCGCCGGGTCCCGATCGTCATGATGGGCCGGACGGCGACGGGGACCCGGCATCGGGTCCAGGCGCTCGACTCGGGCGCGAACGAGTTCGTCCCGAAGCCGGTCCCCCCCGGGCGTCTCCTCGAGATCTGCAACGGGCTCCTCGCCGCGCCTTTCGGCCTCGGCGAGAGCCCGAACCTCGGGGCGGGCTGGATGGCAGGCGCGGAGAGAACATCGAGCCCGCGTGACGGCGACGTCTCGGGTCCGCTCGAGGTGGACCTCGCCGAGCTTTCCGAAGAGGAGATCATGGCGCGGCTGGACAGGATGCTCCCCACACTCGCGGCCGCCCCTGCGCGGCCCGCTCCCGGGGGGTCCACAGCCCAGGCCGAAGCCGACGCCGGCGAGCCCTTGCGGAGAGCGCCTCCGCCTGCGCCCGAAGCTCGGCTCGCCGAGAGCGTGGAAGCAGCTGCGCCCGAGGTCTTCTCGGCGCGACTGCGACCCCCCGATGTGGCGACCGCCCGCGGGCGCGAGATGGCGCCACGGCCACGCGTCGAGCCCGGAAGCGGGGTCGAGACTGCGCACCCGCGCCCAGCTGCGAGCGCACGGCGCCGCGTGGCCGGGTGGGCATGGCTCGTCGGTCTGGCCGCGTGCGCTGCCGTGGTTGCGGTCCTCCTCTTCCTCACGCTCAAAGCCCCGCCGGCGACTTCCGGTCCTGACGGCGAGCCCCCGTGGGCACCCGCGATCGGCCTCGCCGAAACACTAGACGAGCCAGCCACGGTCATCGCCGGGGGTGCTGCAGGGGAGTCGGGCCCGTCCGCCTCCACTCCCGATTCCGAGGCATCCGCCGCGGAACCTGTCGGAGCCGTCGTCTCTTCCCAGGACTCGAAGAGCGAGACCGCTTCCCCCGCCGCGGGCTCCGAGGCCACGGTGCAGGACCGAGGGCACGCAGGCACCGCGCCCACGCAACCGACTGCGTCGGTGGAGATGCTCGCTGCCCCGCCCCCGCCGAGCACGACTCCCGCATCCCAGGCCGAGAGTCCATCGTTCGCGGTGGTCGAAGAGCCGCCGCCGATCGAGCCCGTTGCTGTCACGGCCGAGCCTCCCGCGACCGATCCCACGCACGCCTCGACCACCGAGCCCGCGCCGACCCCAGACCTCGGCCCACAGGCGGGCGAGGACCATCCGAGGGCCGGTATCGCCCCGGGAATCCTCCTCGACCTTTCTGAGGTGGACTCCCCTCCTCTCCCCCTCGCCCGTCCGAAGCCGCGCTACCCGCCTGCCGCCCTGCGGCTGCGGCGGGAGGCCGACGTCACGCTGAGGCTCCTCGTGGACGAAACGGGCCGCGTCGCGGCCGCCGAGGCGCAGGGAAGCCGCGCCAGCGCCGACTTTCAGGCCGAGGCGACGCGCGCCGCGCGCAGCTGGACGTACCGTCCCGCGACGAGGGACGGCGTTCCCGTAAAGGTCTGGATCGTGGAGAAGATCGTCTTCAGGTTGTAGAGCCACCCTCAACTCGGCGGGCCACCGAGGACGTATCTCGGGGAATCCAGTCGGTCGAGGTCGAGCAGCTCCACCACGCCCGGTCCGGCCCTCGCGATCGTGCGCGGCCCGGCCCAGCTCGTCCGCCAGGGTCCCGCCACTCCCGAGATCAGCCGGTCCGGAAGCCGGGTCCAGCGGTTCGTTTCCGGTTCGAAGACGAGAAGCTCGGGGACGACTCCCCGGCCCGCAGGGGATTCCCAGGCGTCGGGCCCCGGAGCGGCGTCCTCGGGCTCCCGCCTTTCCGTCCTCCCGCGACCGGCCGAAGCGGGGCGCGCCATCACGAGGACGAGCGCGCGGTCCGGAGAGGGATCGAGCTCGATGTCGGCGCCGTTCCATTCTCGAAGCGGGCGTGGCGCGCCCCCGGGCAGAGCGGTCAGCAGGCGTGTGCGTCCGCGTGTCGTCTCGGTCCAGACGAGCCGGTCGCCCGCGAGCCAGCGGGCCGTGCGCGTCACCCGCGGCGCAGGAAGGTCCGTTCCCGTCGGCAGCTCCCGGATGACGCGCGTCCATCCTGCGGGCGACTGCTCGAGCCGGATCCAGTACCGGCCCGTCGGCGACAGCTTCCATTGCGCGAACCATGGGGACCCGCGGTCCCGCAGAATCGGCTGCGGCTCCACGCGCTCCTCCCGCAGGTCCACGCGCATGAGGTCGTACGCGACAGGGCCCTTCGGAATCGCGCCGTTCTCGAGCTTCCAGAGGTAGGCGCCGTCCCCGGCCGTCGTGCCGAGGATGCCCCATTGCCAGGTCCTGGCCCGGAATCCCGCGGAGCGCAGCGTGCCTGTCTGCGGCCGCGCCACGTAGAGCTCCGATTCCTCGGTTCCCAAGACCCACAGCTCGAGCGGAAGCGCCGTTCCGGCCCAGGTCGGGACGTCGCTCACGTAGTGATCCGTCGGCACGGTCATGTCCGGGTAGCCCGGCCTCCCACGATCGTCGTAGAAGTGGAGTCGGCTGCGAGCCCGGACACCGCCCAACAGACTGGCTCTCGATGCGACAGCGAGCGTTCTGCCGTCCGCGCTCCACGCGACCCCTTCAAAGCCCCAGGGACCTGCCGCGAGGAACCGGACTCTCTTCGCCGAGGCGAGATCCACGATCCAGCCCCCCTTGCCCGCGACGACGCAGGCCCGCCCGGGCGAGCCATGGACGCGAGGCGGATGGGAGCTGCCCGCCCACGTCGCGTCGAGCCGCATGGCCGCAGGAGCTGCGGCGACGAACGAGACCAGGGCGACCGCGACCCCGGCGGCTGCAGCGACGCTGGACCGCTTGAGCCTCCCCCGACCCCCCGGCTCGCCCCGGCAGAGCCCGAGGTACGAAGCGAGCACGAACGCTGGCAGGAGGACCCAGGGGGTGACGAGACCGAGCGGCAGGCCTCCGATTGCGGCGCCGGGGAAGGACCCTGCGAGCAAGAACGTCAACGCCACCGGGAGGAACGCGAAGATCCCACCGAGGAGCACGGCGGCGAGCGGTTGCGCGAGAAAGGACGCGGCAGCGGTCCCGCCGATCACGGCGAGCCCGGTCGCGAAAAGGCCGGCTGGGAGAAGGCGCAGTCCGTGCAGGCCGCCGTCGAGGTCGAGGTCGCCGCTGGCACCCGCCGTCAGGAGCCACAGCGCAGCCGTCCCGACGGCGAGGGTGGCGACCATCGAGAGGACAGCGATCAACCTCGCCGTCCAGATCCCCCGGCGAGGGACGGGCCTTTCGAGCAGGAACCACTCGGTACCCGCCGCCCGGTCGCCGCAGTACGCCTGCGCGGTCGCCAGCAACGCCATCGAGGGCCAGAGCGCGAGCCCGAGCATTCCCGGAAGCAGATCCACGAACAGCTCCCGCGTCGAGTAGGCCGACAGCCGCCCGAGCGGCGACAACCCCCGACGACCGGCCTCGGCACCCGCGACGAGGACGAGAGGCAGCAAAGCGCCGAGGCCGATCCCTGCGAAGAGGAGCGGCCGCAGCTGTTTCCATTCCTTCCAGACGAGGGCTCTAAACATTCGCCTGCTCCTCCGCGGCCGGGCCGCCGCTCCGCAGCAGGGCTACGAGGATCTCCTCGAGCGACAAGGGCTCGACCTCGACGCTGCGGGCGCCGAGCCCGCGCAGCGCGGCCTCGAGGTCCCCGTTGGCAGCTTCCGCGACGACGCTGAGGACCCGGCCGTCCGACCGGACGTCCATGCACCCCGGCAACGCAATGCTCGATGGGGCCTCGTCCTCGAAAACCGCCCTCGCCCGGCGCACCCGCCCCTTGACCTCGTCGAGCGATCCCTCGAGCCGCAGCCTCCCCCCGTCGAGGACGACCACGCGATCCGCCACGCGCTCCACGTCGTGCACGAGGTGGGAGGCGTAGACGACCGCCCCGCCCTCCTCCGAGAGGGCCCCGAGGATGGCCTCGAGGATCTCGCGCCGGACGAGCGGGTCGAGGCCGGCGGTCGGATCGTCCAGGAGCAGGACCTCGGGCCGGCACGCCACGGCGAGGACCAACGCCACCTTCGCCCGGTTGCCGCGGGAGAGGGTCGAGATCCGGGCCCGCGGGTCGAGGTCGAGCCTCCTCTGCAGGCCCGCGGCGAGCGCGGGGTCCCAGCGCGGGTGGAGCCTCCCCGCGAAGTCGAGGATCTCCCCGACGCGCATCCAGGGGTAGAGCGACGACTCCTCCGAGAGGAGGCTCACCCGGCTGCGAACTTCCGGGCCCTGCGTCACCGGGTCCAGGCCGAGGACGCCGATCCGTCCGGCGTCGGGATGGAGGATCCCGTGGGCGAGCCGGAGCGTCGTGGTCTTGCCCGCTCCGTTCCGGCCCACGAGGCCCAGGACCGTGCCGGCCTCGACCGCGAGCGTGAGTCGGTCGAGCGCGAGGACGCGTCCGAACCAGCGCGTCACCCCTTCGAAGAGCACGGCCGGGTGGCTCATCTCCTGTTCTCCTCGTCCGACAACGGTCTGGCCCGGCGGGCCCGCTCCTTCTGGAACGCGTCGAGCTTGCGCGAGAACCGCCGCCGGAGCTCCCCGACGGGGACGCCGAGCGTCCCGGCCTCGATCAGCAACCTCTCGAGCGCCGCATCGAGAAGGGCTTGCCGGCGCGAGGCCTCGATCCCCGCCGCCCCGTCCACGATGAATGTTCCTCGTCCGACGCGGGCGCGGACCATGCCGGCACGCTCGAGCGCCTGGATCGCCCGGGCGGCCGTGTTCCGGTTGACCCGCGCCCTGACCGCGAGCTCGCGCACGGTGAGGAACCGATCCCCGGGGCGCAGAGCGCCGAGCGCGACGAGCCTCCGCACCTGCTCCACGATTTGCACGTAGAGCGGAACGGGGCTCGAAGGATCGAGGTCCTCGAGCACGCGGCTGTCCTAATGTCCTAGGACAATATACCACCCTCGCAACTCCTGTCGAGGATTCGCTGCGAGCGCGCCGCACCGCACCGGCGACCGCGCCGTCGGGACAACGGGGCCGGCCTCCCGGCTGCTACGCCTCGCGGATGTCTACCAGGCTCGCCCTCAGCCGGTCGAGCGAGATCACGTTCCCCGCGCGGTCCACCTGACCGAAGGTGAGCACCCCGGTCGGGCACGAGGACACGCACGCCGAGCACCGGACGCACTCGGGATCGGCCATCGGAAGCCCCTTGTTGGCGAAGTTCATGATGTCGATCCCCTGGTGGCACACCGTCGTGCAGAGGTTGCACGAGATGCACTTCTTCTTGTCGGCGAGGATGCGAAACCGGCTGAATCGGGCGTAGACGTGCATCAGCGCTGCGAGAGGACAGAAAAAGCGACACCAGACGCGGCCCGACAGCCAGAAGTAGACGCCGTAGCCGACGACCCCGGCCAGGAAGACGTCCACAACCCACTTGTACGACAACGCCGTGCCGGACAGGGCGAGGTCGTTGAGCCTGCGCAGCCCGTCCCATCCCGGCGCCAGCCAGGAAGCGATCCGCAGCGCCAGCAGCACGAACGCCACGGCGAGGACGGCCTGCCCCGCCATGTCGAGCCGGTTCCAGCGCGGTCCGTGCGGCATCTTGTGACGATGGGCGTCGCCGAGCGTCTCGGCGAGCGCCCCGCAGGAGCAGATCCAGCCGCAATAGGCTCCCTTGCCCCAGAAGTAGATGATCGCCGGGATGACGACGAAGGTCTGCACGAAGCAGATGGCGAGCCACGCAGGCAGCGGCGTGTCCGTGAAGACGTTGTAGACGTTGAGGGGCCAGGCGAGGATCAGCCCGTAGGCCCTCCAGAACTCGCGGCCGTGGCCGTAGTCCACGCGGGGAAAGAGGGCGTCGGCGAGCGATGCGTGGAGCCACCCGCGGCCGTCGAGCCAGGGCAGCAGGACCTCGGGCAGGAGGAACAACGGCACCGCCTGAATCGCCATCAGCACGAGCGTCTGGACCGTGACGTACGGGGTCCGCCGCCTGCGGATCCGGCGGATTCCGAACACGACCACGAGAGCGGTGTAGGCCAGCGTGTACCAGAAGGAAGGACTCTGTGCCGAGACGAGGACGACTCCCGGCAGCGACTTCGGGTCCCGCCCTTCGAGCCACGAAGCCAGGCTGTACGGGAACGCTCCCGCCTGCCGGCTCCAGGCGTCGAGGACGCCCCCCGACTTCCAGTTGTAGAGCGCCACGCAGAACAGCAGGAACGCGGCCATGGCCGCCATCCGCCCTCGCGTCCATTCGCCGAAGATCCGCACGCCCGACCTCCGGAAGAACTCGAGCGGCGCCTCCCTGCCGATCATCGAGAACACGAAATCGTTCGGGAGGGTCGCTCGAGCGCCGTCGCCGCGCTCGAGGACGACATCCTCGGGGCGAATCTCGAGCACGCGGCTCGGCATCTCGAGGCGAATGCTGCCGGGCTTCCGGCCGCCCTCGAGGAAGGGCCCCGCAGCGGTGGTGACCCGCTCGGAGGTCGGCTTCTCGACGGCGACGTCCGCCGAAGGGTCGGCGAGCAGTCGCCGGATCTTCTCCACGTTCTCCTGCTTGGGGCGCGAGAAGTCCTTCTTCCGGTAGGAGAGGGTCACCTCGGCTCCGCACTGGGCGAGGGCGATGGCGGCCTCGAGGGCGCTGTCCCCGCCCCCCACCACCAGCACGCGCTTGGAGCAGAAGTCCTTCGGGTCGTGAAGGCGGTTGTAGACCTTGTCCAGGTGCTCGCCCGGGACGCCGAGCTTGCGGAAGTTGCCGCTGCGGCCGATGGCGACGACGGCGCGCAGGGTTCTCTCGACGCGGCCGCCGTCGAGTCGCGCCTCGAGCAGCCCGCCCCGGCGCACGACTGCCTCCACGCGGGCTTCGGTGACCTCGATCCCGCGGGTCTGCGCCACGAGCTCCTCGTGGAGGGCCTCCTTGATCTCGGCGCGGACCTGGAGCGTTCCCGCGGGCCTCATCTGCTTCGGGTAGGTGTAGATCGGTTTGCCCCGCGGGAAGTCGGCGACGGTCTGGAACGGGCGCTTCGACTCGAACACCACGAAGGCGAGGCCCGCCTTTCGCGCCTCGAGCGCCGCCGCCATGCCCGACACGCCCGCTCCCACGATGACGAGGTCGCGGACGCCGGGCTGCTTGCGCGCCGGCTCCTCCTGGAACGAGGCATCGGCGAGGA
>JBBIHW010000033.1:0-14489 GCA_037446795.1 Acidobacteriota bacterium | reverse complement strand
CGGTCAGCCCCCCGCATGAAGCCGGGTCGCGCACCGGAGCCGAAGTAAACGACGAGGATAAGGCCTACCCCCCCCCGCTGCGAGAAGGTGGCGTCTTTCGATCATTTTTCGTCCCCCCGTGCGCCGGTCTTCCGGCCCCCCCGGGGGTCGTAGCCGGCGGTTTCGGCCGGCCCTTGCCGTGATCGAGAGGACCTTCCGGGTTTTGGGTATCCGTTTGGGTTCGACCCCTCGACCCGGGCTCGGTCTGGCCTTGCCCTCTTGTCTACTGCTGTTCCGCCCGGCTGTCAACGGGGACAGCGCCCGGACAGAGCGTGGACCGTGCGCTTGAGAGCCTATGAAGCTGAATCCGATCGCATCGCTGGCACACTTCCATCGCGCTCGTCAGGGTAGTCGTCCTGGGGAACGCCCGAGCGAGGCGAGCCCACCTGCAGCTCAGGACCTTCCCGTCTTTCCGGCAGCGGTCATTCCACCACGCTCCAGCCAGGCGCGCCATGCAGGGCGGCCAGACGGCCAAACGGGCGGATCGCGATTCGGGATCATTCCCCCGCTTCGCGGCGAGCGAGGGGGGACGCAGGCAGTCTGGTATGCCTGGCCGTCGCAGACGGAGCGCTATCCGCCGGAGCGTCATGGTATCTCGTGGGTTTTTCGGGCCTCGGGGACACCGATCCGCGTCCAGGATCCGGTTAGCCGCCTCCCAGCTTCCCGGTCGCAGATCCCGCGAGGAGACCGTCTCGGGGGTGAGCTTCCTGCCCGACGGCGCGGTGCCCGCGTCGTCGGGCGTGTCCGCTTCAGGCTCAGGCGCGCGCCTGGGCCGACCCGCCGGAGGCCAGCACGTTCAGGGCGGAGCCGGCCCGGAACCAGCCGATCTGCTCCGCCGTGAGCCCGTGCTGGAGCACGATGCGCTCCTCGGTGCCGTCCTCGTGGTGGAGGATCGCCTCGAGGGACCGGCCCGGAGCGAGCCGCTCGAGCCCCCGGATGCTGACCCGATCCGTCTCCCTGACCTTGTCGTAGTCGCCGGGGTCGGCGAAGGTCAGGGGGAGGATGCCCTGCTTCTTCAGGTTCGACTCGTGGATGCGGGCGAAGGACCGCGCGATCACCGCGGCGCAGCCGAGATGCCTCGGCGACATCGCCGCGTGCTCGCGGCTCGACCCCTCGCCGTCACTTTCGTCGCCGACGACCCCACACCTTCGGGGGTTTCTCACTCACAGGTTCCGGAAGCCCGTGCAATTGAAAACGCCCACGGCATGCCGGTCGCATTGGCCTGAAAGTCATTCTGCCAGGCTTGCTGACGTGAGACGTGATTGGCCGCCCAGTCGGACCAAGTGACCACCTCTTCTTTGAAGGCATAGACTATATCGCGGCCATGCACGGTGAATCGCACAAGCAGCGTTCCGGAGCCGGACAGCGTCTGGTCCGAAACGACTTCCGGCGTGCCACCCACGCCGAACCGGCATACCCGCAGGCGCAGCGAACCATCTGGGTTGAGGTCGCGACGATACATGAACCCTGCAGGCCACCCTCGGACGACCCAACCGGCGGTACCAGGGTCGTAAGACTCTGCGGTGGAGAAAAAGTACCCTGCCGCCTTGATCCCGATAGACGAAACCGGCTTCCCGGAAAGCCGCGCCACCTTTGTCCTGATCGACGCGAAATCGAACGCTTCCGCGAGAGGCACACTTGCGGGGAAGTTGTCACATAGGGGGTCGCACGGCTCACTCGGCCCGAGGTCAAAAATGCCCTCTTGCTGCTCGTACAGAGTCGATGCAACCGGACCAGGGGGTTCCGGCTCGGGCGGCGGAGGCGGTGGAGGCGGAGGGGGGGTGTAGATGCAGTTGCCCGATATGAGACAGCCCCCGAGGAGTGTCTGACACGAGGTACCCCCATTCTGGGGCGTGAGCTCGCAGCTCCAAACTGGGATGTCCGGGTTTTGGCTGTGATTCACGCAGTTGATGCAGTCCGCGATAGTCTCCGTAGATGAGATCGAACAGGGTCCTAGAGCGAGAGCAGCCAGAAGTAGGACTCGCAGTCTCGAGCTTGCCATGTCCGCCCTCTTGAGTTGAGTCCACTCTGCCCCGGGCTGTCGCATCCGATCGCAGCGTGCGGCCTCCGGACAGCCGCCCGCAGGAAGCCGGGTCGCGCACCGGAGCCGAAGTAAACGACGAGGATAAGGCCTACCCCCCCCCGCTGCGAGAAGGTGGCGTCTTTCGATCATTTTTCGTCCCCCCGTGCGCCGGTCTTCCGGCCCCCCCGGGGGTCGTAGCCGGCGGTTTCGGCCGGCCCTTGCCGTGATCGAGAGGACCTTCCGGGTTTTGGGTATCCGTTTGGGTTCGACCCCTCGACCCGGGCTCGGTCTGGCCTTGCCCTCTTGTCTACTGCTGTTCCGCCCGGCTGTCAACGGGGACAGCGCCCGGACAGAGCGTGGACCGTGCGCTTGAGAGCCTATGAAGCTGAATCCGATCGCATCGCTGGCACACTTCCATCGCGCTCGTCAGGGTAGTCGTCCTGGGGAACGCCCGAGCGAGGCGAGCCCACCTGCAGCTCAGGACCTTCCCGTCTTTCCGGCAGCGGTCATTCCACCACGCTCCAGCCAGGCGCGCCATGCAGGGCGGCCAGACGGCCAAACGGGCGGATCGCGATTCGGGATCATTCCCCCGCTTCGCGGCGAGCGAGGGGGGACGCAGGCAGTCTGGTATGCCTGGCCGTCGCAGACGGAGCGCTATCCGCCGGAGCGTCATGGTATCTCGTGGGTTTTTCGGGCCTCGGGGACACCGATCCGCGTCCAGGATCCGGTTAGCCGCCTCCCAGCTTCCCGGTCGCAGATCCCGCGAGGAGACCGTCTCGGGGGTGAGCTTCCTGCCCGACGGCGCGGTGCCCGCGTCGTCGGGCGTGTCCGCTTCAGGCTCAGGCGCGCGCCTGGGCCGACCCGCCGGAGGCCAGCACGTTCAGGGCGGAGCCGGCCCGGAACCAGCCGATCTGCTCCGCCGTGAGCCCGTGCTGGAGCACGATGCGCTCCTCGGTGCCGTCCTCGTGGTGGAGGATCGCCTCGAGGGACCGGCCCGGAGCGAGCCGCTCGAGCCCCCGGATGCTGACCCGATCCGTCTCCCTGACCTTGTCGTAGTCGCCGGGGTCGGCGAAGGTCAGGGGGAGGATGCCCTGCTTCTTCAGGTTCGACTCGTGGATGCGGGCGAAGGACCGCGCGATCACCGCGGCGCAGCCGAGATGCCTCGGCGACATCGCCGCGTGCTCGCGGCTCGACCCCTCGCCGTAATTCTCGTCGCCGACGACCACCCACCGCAGGCCCCGTGCCTTGTAGTCGCGGGCCACGGCCGGCACACTCAGCCCGCGCTCGCCGGTCAGCAGGTGGACCGTCCTGCCCGTCTCTCCCGTGAACGCGTTGACCGCGCCGAGGAACATGTTGTCGGAGATCCGGTCCAGGTGGCCGCGAAACCGCAGCCAGGGCCCGGCAGGGGAGATGTGATCGGTCGTGCACTTGCCCGCCACCTTCAGCAGCAGCGGGAGCCGGTCGAGGTCCCGCCCGTCCCACGGCTCGAACGGGACGAGCCGCTGCAGGCGGCGGCTGTCGGGGCCGATCCGGACCTCCACGTTCGAGCCGTCCCTGGACGGGGCGACGTAGCCCCCGAGGTCCCGGACGAAGCCGCGCGCCGGGAGGTCCGGGGCCGGCGCAGGCGGGGAGAGCTTGATCCGCCTGCCGTCGGGCAGCTCCAGCGGGTCCTCGAGCGGGTTGAACGACAGCAGCCCGGCGAGCGCGTAGGCGGCGACGATCTCGGGGCTCCCCATGAAGGCGAGCGTGTCCGGGTTGCCGTCGTTGCGGCGCGGAAAGTTCCGGTTGAAGGAGGTCACGATCGTGTTCCGCTGGCCGGGCACGATCTCGTCGCGCTGCCACTGACCGATGCAGGGGCCGCACGCGTTGGCGAGGACCCTGGCTCCGACCGAGGCGATCTCCTGGAGCTGCCCGTCCCGCTCGATCGTAGCCCGGATCTGCTCGGAGCCCGGTGTGACGAGCAGGGGCACTGCCGCCCGCAGACCCAGACCGCGCGCCTGGCGGACGACGTCGGCGACTCGAGAGATGTCCTCGTAGGAGGAGTTCGTGCAGGAGCCGATGAGGGCCACCGAGATCCGGTCCGGGTAGCCCTCCCGCGCGACCGCGTCGGCCATCGCCGACACGGGCCGCACGAGGTCGGGCGTGTGGGGGCCGACCAGGTGCGGCTCGAGCGCGGACAGGTTGATCTCGATCACGCGGTGGAAGAAGCGCTCGGGGTCGGCCTCCACCTCGGGGTCCGCCGCCAGGAGGTCGCGTCGCTGCTCGGCGAGGTCGGCGAGGACCGCGCGGTCCGTCCCGCGCAGGTAGCGGGCCATCGCCTCGTCGAAGGGGAAGATTGAGGTCGTCGCCCCGAGCTCCGCGCCCATGTTCGTGATCGTGGCCTTGCCCGTGCAGGAGATCGAGGACGCGCCCGGCCCGAAGTACTCGATGACGCAGTGGGTCCCGCCCTTCACGGTCAGGATGCCGCACAGCGCCAGGATCACGTCCTTCGGCGCGGCCCAGCCCTCGAGCCGACCCGTCAGGCGCACCCCGATGACCCTCGGGTACCGCAGCTCCCAGGGGAAGCCCGCCATGACGTCCACCGCGTCGGCGCCTCCCACACCGGCCGCGAACATCCCGAGACCGCCCGCGTTCGGGGTGTGGGAGTCCGTGCCGATCATCATCCCGCCCGGGAATGCGTAGTTCTCGAGGACCACCTGGTGGATGATCCCGGCCCCGGGCTTCCAGAAGCCGATCCCGTAGCGGTCGGACGCCGTTCGCAGGAACTCGAACACCTCGTCGTTTTCCGAGAGGGCGCGCCGGGTGTCCGCTTCGGCGCCCTCGTACGCCCGGATGAGGTGGTCGCAGTGGACCGTCGTCGGCACCGCCACGCGCGCGACGCGCGCCTGATCGAGCTGCAGGAGCGCCATCTGGGCCGTGGCGTCCTGCATCGCCACGCGATCCGGGCGGAGCTGGAGGTAGCTCTCGCCGGGCCGCAGGTCGGCCCGCTCCGGGTCGTCGAGATGGCCGAGGAGGATCTTCTCGGTGCAGGTGAGCGGGCGGCCGAGCCGCCGCCGGACGATCTGGAGCCTCAGCTCCAGTTTCCCGTAGACGGAGGCGACCAGCTCGGGCGTGCTCTCGACGAGGGGCATCGCGATTCCCTCCGTTCCTCCCGGCCGCCAATGTAGTCCATCGAAGGAAACCGTCGCAATTCGCGCCTTCCCGCCTTGACCCTCGCGCCCCCGGCCCCGGATACTCGCCGTGGAATACGGACGTGCGCGGTCCGGTTGCAAGGGAGCGCGGACCGCCCGTCCGGGGAGAGCGCCGATGGAGACCTACTACTGCCCGGCCGACCTCGACCGGTTCGCCGAGATGGGGCGCAACCGGCCGGACCTCTGGACCAAGTTCAAGGAGTACTACGACGCCGTGTTCGCCGACGGCGCACTGTCGGAGCGGGAGAAGAGCCTGATCGCGCTCGCCGTCGCCCACGCCGTGCAGTGCCCCTACTGCATTGACGCGTACACGAGGTCCAGCCTCGAGCACGGCGCCGACCTCGACCAGATGACCGAGGCCGTTCACGTGGCGAACGCGATCCGCGGCGGCGCCTCCCTCGTCCACGGCGTCCAGATGCGCGCGATCGCCACCAGGCTCGGCATGTAGAGGGGACCGGGGTGCCGAGCCTCCTCCAGATCGCCCACCCCCTCGCGAGCCCGCGCGAGCAGCTGCGGACGCTCGAGGAGACCGGAGCGCCCTCGTTCGACGCAATGCTGCACGAGCGGGGCCTTCCACCGCTCCGGACCGACCGGATCGAAGTCCTCCAGGTCAACGTGGGGAAGCTCTGCAACCAGACCTGCGCCCACTGCCACGTGGACGCGGGTCCCGACCGGAAGGAGATCATGGGGCGCGAGGTCGCCGAGCAGGTGATCGAGCTGCTGCGGCGCCATCCGATCCCCACCCTCGACGTGACGGGAGGCGCCCCGGAGCTGAACCCGTTCTTCCGCTACCTGGTGCGGGAGGCTCGGCGGCTCGGCCGGCGCGTCCTGGACCGGTGCAACCTGACCGTCCTTCGGATTCGCGGGCAGCAGGACCTCGTGGACTTCCTCGCCGAGCACCGGGTCGAGGTCATCGCCTCGCTGCCCTCGTTCCGGCCCGCGGGCACCGAGGCGCAACGAGGGGAGGGCGTCTTCGAGAAGAGCATCGAGGCGTTGCGCCGGCTCAACGCGGCGGGCTACGGCAAGGGGCGGGGGCTCGTGCTCGACCTCGTCCACAATCCGGTGGGCGCCTTCCTGCCCGCGAGCCAGGCCACCCTCGAGCGGGAATACCGGCGCGAGCTGGCCTCGCGCTACGGCGTCGTGTTCGACCGGCTCTACACGATCACCAACATGCCGATCTCCCGCTTCCTCGAGTTCCTCGAGCGAACGGGAAACACCGAGCGCTACATGGATCTGCTCGTGCGCTCCTTCAATCCCGCGGCGGTCGGGTCGGTCATGTGTCGGACCATGATCTCGGTGGGATGGGACGGGCGGCTGTACGACTGCGACTTCAACCAGATGCTCGAGCTTCCCGCCGGCTACGGCGCTCCCCGCACGCTCGGCGAGCTGCTCGAAGCGCCCGATCTCTCCCGCCGCATCGTCACCGATCGGCACTGTTTCGGCTGCACGGCAGGGGCGGGATCTTCGTGCGGGGGGGCGCTGACCTGACGTCTTCTCGCGGCCGTCCCGCCGCCGGCAGCGGCGCTCGTCGCGGCCGTGGCGTGGGCGACGCGACGAAGACGGGGCGACGGTCGTTGTCGCCGGCGTCGCGGAGGAGCGGGGGGGGCGCCGGCTCAGGGCGCTTTGGACCCCCGCGGGCGCGGCGCAGTCCGCGACGGCCCGGGCAGCCGTGGACTGGACGGAGTTGCCCGAGCGGCCCCGGGGACCCGCCGCCCCGGAGGCGGTGATCCCGCGCGTGCTCGCCAGCGCGGTTGGATGGGACGTCCACGCGATGCGGGCCGGGCTTCGCGTCTCCACCCGCCGAAACGGCGGCGTCAGCCGTCCGCCCGTTCGCGGCGGCAGGTCCTCGGCGCCTAGGCCCCGCTGTGCGCGACATCCCCTTCCAGGGGGTGCGTCTGCGTCTGCTCGAACGGGTCGAGGCACGTCTCGCACACCCGCCGGAAGACGCGGAAGCCGAGGAGGCGGACTTCCGGGGACAGGAAGCCGTCCTTCACGGGTTCGTCCCCGAGAAGGTCCGTGCTCAGGTACTTCCTGTTGTCGTCGGGGAAGACGGTGACGACGATGGCGTCCGGGCCCAGCTCGTTCTGGATCCGGAGCGCGCCGAGGAAGTTCGCTCCCGACGAGATTCCGACCGCGAGCCCCGCCTCGCGGGCGAGCTTCTGGGCCATCAAGATGGCGTCGCCGCCCTCCACGCTCGCGACCGCGTCGAGGAAGTCGAGCTCCACGATCGCCGGGACGAACTCGTCCGAGATCCCCTGGATGCGGTGCCGCCCGACGCACCGGCCGAGCGACAGGGTCGGCGAGCTCGCGGGCTCGACCGGATGGAGCCGGACCTGCGGCCGCCGCTCTCTCAGGAAGCGCCCGACCCCCATGAGCGTGCCGCCCGTCCCCACGCCCGCGACGAAGGCATCCGGCAGGAGCGAGTGGAGCCGCAGCTGCATCCAGATCTCGGGCCCGGTCGAGCGGCGGTGGGCGAGCACGTTGTCCTCGTTCGAGAACTGCCGCGGGAGAAAGGCGCGCGGGGCGGTCGCCGCCAGCTCCTCCGCTCGTCGGATGCTCGCGAGGAAGCCCCCTTCCTCGGCGGTCACCAGCACGACGTCGGCGCCCGCGGCCCGGAGAAGATCTACCCTCTCGCGGCTCATCCAGTCCGGCATGAAGAGGGCCACCGGGTGGCCGAGGGCGCGGCCGAGCGATGCGAGGGAGAGGCCGGTGTTGCCGCTCGTCGCCTCGACGATGAGGTCGCCGGGACGAAGCGCGCTGCGCAGGTAGGCCTGGCGGAGGATCTCGAGAGCCATCCGGTCCTTGATGCTCCCCGTCAGGTTCAGGTGCTCGGCCTTGGCATAGAGCACCCTGCGCTCGCCGCGGAACGCGAAGTCGAGGGCGAGGAGGGGAGTGTTCCCGACGAGGCGCGTCAGGCCGAGCAGCCGGCGTTCGGTCTCGTGATCCACGAGGCGATGGTAAGGCGGGGCGCATCGGGGGCTTCGCGCGAAGGCGGACCGATTCGGTCGTGAAGCGGCGAATGTGCAAGTCGAGGACACGACCTTGCCGGAGGGCGCGGGGCCTCGTCGCCCCCTCCGCGAACGTGACCGCCGCAGGCCGGCGGAGGCGGGCGCGATGGCCGACGACCCCTTCGACCGCATCGCCCTTCGCTCGAACGCGATCCCGCCCGGGCACCCTTCTCTCGTGAAATGGAGGGAGTTCCGGTTCGCTGCCGTTCCATGGCACCCGGCTTGCGCACCGTCATCGTGCGCACGCCCGGGGGTTCCCCGGGGAAAGGAGGCTCTCATGCGCAGGAACACGCTGCTCGTGTCGGTCGCCGTGCTGGCGCTCGCTGTCGCGGCGGGCGGTTGTGCCCAGAAGCCGGTTGACGAGATCGCAGCCGCGACACAGGCGCTCGACCAGGCTCGCGCGGAGAGCGCCGGCGAGTACGCGCCCGAGGCGTGGGCCGCAGCCCAGGAGGCGGACGCTCGGCTCCAGGCCGAGCTCGCGGCCCAGGACAAGAAGTTCGCGCTCTTCCGCTCCTACGGCACCGCCAGGGCGCTTGCCGCCGAGGTCGAGGGCAAGGCCGAGAAGGCGACGCAGGAAGCCGCGGCCGCCAAGGCCCAGATGAAGGAAGAGGCGACCAAGCTCATCGCCGATGTGCGGACGGCGCTGGCCGACCTTCGGCAGGCTCTCCAGCACGCTCCCACCGGCAAGGGCGCGCAGGCCGACCTCGCGGCCATGCGGGCCGACGCGGACGGCGTCGAGGCCACGCTCGCCGAGGCCGAGAACGCTCTCGGGGCGGGTGACTACAAGACCGCGAAGACCAAGGCGGAGTCCGCCCTGGCGACGATCGAGCGCATCAAGGGCGAGATCGTGCAGGCGGAGGAAGCCAGGCGTCGAGCCGGTCGCGTCTGACGTCGAACGGGCGGCGGACGGGAACGCGCGGACTGACCGGAAACGAGTTCTTCATGCTTCGGGCCTGAGCTCGACGGGGCAGCCGCGGTCCTCGATCTTGCGGACCCGACGGCGAAAAAGCTCGCCGGCCTGCGGAGGGCCCAGCGGGTCGCGGCCGAGACTCTCGCAGGCGGCGCCGTGTCGCGGCATGCCGGGCGGACGTCTGGATGGATGCGGCAACCGAGACGACGGCCTTGTCGGGAGCGCGACGGCTCACGAGGCGCGGGAACGGGCCGCGGAGGCAGGTCCTCCTAAGCCGGCTGGCCCACCGAGTGGCCCGGACGAGCCGGGTCTTCGGCCGGGGCCCTGCGTTACGCAGGCGGGGGGAGCGGTGCGTGCCAGCAGTCTCGTCGTTGCGCGTTCACGGCCCCGCCGGGAGAGCAGGTGCCGGCCGTGGAGAAGTGTGACATGTCGGTGCCGATCGGGAGATCCTCGAGGCCCACAGGCAGAGCGGTCAGTCCTTGGCCGACTTCGCTGGATGTCATGACCTCGCCAGTGTGCCTGTGCGTTCCGTTGGCGCGCGCGCCTGCGTGCAAACGAGGGGGAGAGTGCGGTGCCCCCGCCGCTGTCTCTGCCCGCCTTCCTCGGGCCGATGCCGGGGTCGGGGGCACTTCCGCGGCGCCGTCCATGGAGTTCGTCCTGCGGGGCGATCGCCGGGTTCGTCTCGGCACCGGATTCGACCTCCGCAGCGTCGCCCGCCTCGTCGAGCTGCTGGAAGGCCTGGTGTGCAGGCGCTCCCCCTTGCGGTTCGCATCCACGTCGCGCTGGACTTGGCCCACAGTGGGATTCGCCTGCGAGAATCGGCTGACCGGACAGAGCGGCGAGGCGCGACCCGCGGCCTTCAAGAGCGGGACCAGGCCGCAGGGGTTTCCCGGCGCTGCCTCTGGCGGATCGCCGAGCTCCTGCACCCTGCGATCGTGCACTTGGCGCTGGGGTTCGTCCCGGTGCAAGCCCACCAGAACCAGGGTGCAGCAGCGCGCCGCTCGGGCTGGCTCGCCGCGACCCTTGGAAACGAAGCTCTGCGACCACGCGATCGCGGCGTGCGATGGCTGCACGAACCTCACGGAGCGCGGGGCGTCGCGATGGCAGGTGCCGCCTGAGTCGCTCCGCAGGAGCGACCCGACTCGTCCAGATACTTGACACCGCTTGCTGCCCTGCGTTGTAATCTCGCGAACCTGTGGTCTGGGTCGGGTCAATGCGGGGTCGCTAGTCGCTCCGGAGGAAGCGGTTTGTGCCTGTCGGCGCGGGGAGCAAAACGTCTGTTCGCGCGGTCTGCCTCGCCGGTTTTTCCCCGGCCGTGGGTTTCCGGATCCCGACCTTCAGAAAACCAGTTCGCGGTGAGGCTCGAGGTTCCGCCAGCACGCTTCACCAGAGCGATCGAGAACGCGCCCCACGTGAAAGGGGGGAACCGGGGTACCGGGACGTCGCAATCCCCCGGTCGGCGTGGACAGCCTGGCGCCCTTCAACGGGCCGATCCCCGCCAGGCCGTTGCGATCGGGAACGAGGGCCTCCTCCGTTCCGGATTTGCAACCGAGCCTTCCCCCGGCAGCGTGCCTTCCGGATCGGCACGACGTATTGTATCGTGGGCTCGGGCGGACGGAGGGTTCGCCGGTGGGCGCTTCCGGATCCCGAGCTCAGCGGTCCCGTGCCGGTCGAAGGAGGAGTTGGCCGTGAGCAGCTCGGTCGAGCGTCTTCGTCTCAGCACATTCGGAACGGCCCTCAGGGCCGCAGCCGTCGCCGTCACGCTCGTGGCGATGGCCGCGCAGGCGGGTCCCGTGCTGGCAAACGTCGCGCAGAGCGTGGGGATCGCGGCGGCACCCCCGTCGCCGCAGCAGCCAGAGGCCGTGTGCACCTGCTACTGCTGGTGCGTCGCCGATCCCACTCAGGGGAGCTGTAATGGAGGAGGGTACTGCTGCATCGGTTCCCAGGCGAACTGGCTCGAGCCGCGCGGCTGCTACTGCGGGCCGTGCTTGTTCATCTTCGGCGTACAATTCACACCGACGGCCTGCGTGGCCCCCGACAGGGTGCTGCTCGACCTGCATCTCGAGCTTCTGCGCGCCAAGAGTGTCCATGGGTGAGCCCATGAGAAGGAGAAGGGCGATGCGCTCGGCTCTCGGAACGCACGTCTGCGTTGTGGCATTCGCCATCCTCGGTGCCGGAGTCGGTGGCTCGCTTGCAGAGGCGGCCGGTACACGGGTCGCCCTTCCGAAACTGCGAGAACTCGTCGAGAAGCAGACGGCTGAGGGGGCCGGCGGCTGCGCAGCGTTCGTCAACCCCGTCGCCGTCGCTGGCCGCTACGCTCTGGTGGTCTCGGGCGTCCGTTGCCGCGAAGGAGACGATCGCGAGCGGAAAAGCTTCGCCTACAAGACGAAAAAGGGCTACCTGGCCGTGGTGGACTGGAAGCGGATGGCCCTGGTGGGCGAAGAAACCGAGCACCGGTCCGGGGCCGATGTCTTGACGCTGGCGGACATCGGGGGCGACCCAGGCGTCCTCTTGGCGGAGGAAGGGAACCTCGTCCTGCGCATCTTTCGTCAAGACGGTGTGGAGGCATACCGCTGGCCGTGCCCTGAACCACGGTGCCCGTGGGTGCTCCAGGCGCAGGTCATCCAGGAGACGAGGTTTCCTCTTGAGCCCATCAGGGTCGCCGTCACGGGTCAGGGCCAGTTCCTCGTCCGCGTCTTCGATCTCCACCCGCCCAAGGAGGGGGCCGGCGCCGGATGGATCCACGAGGTGGACCAGCTCGGGCCGCTGGCGTCGTGGAGCCAGGAGTTCCGAAGCGCAACGAACCTGGACGAGGAGGTCAAACGCGTCTACCTCCACGCGAATATCTTCATCAAGTACGCGTCCATGCTCCCGCTTCTCGACAAGGAGTTCGGAGCGATGGCGCAGGAAGCCGCGGACAGGTACGTGGAGAACGCGCCTCGTGGGATGAGTCTGCTGTTTACGCCCCAACACGGTCTGCTGCTGGGAACGCAGCAACCCTTCACGCTGACCCGCGTGGATTCCAAGACCGGAGCGTTCAAGGTTCTTTCCCTGTCCGAGTTCGGCGCCCATGTCCGGCCTCTCTCGCTGGAAGGGAACCTGAGCCTCCTCGCCGCATTCCCCGAGAATTCCAACGTGGTGCGTCTGGTGGTCAAAGGCACCGTTTGCGAGGGCGCCGAGCAGTACAAGCGCCATACGAGCGAAGCGTGTCCTCATCCCGGAAAGAATCCGGTGACGGACGAGGAACTTTGCTGCCATCAGGTGGCGGCTCTCGTACGCTACGATTTGCGCGCCGACGAGACGGACTGGCAGCTTTGGGACGAGCAAGAGAAAGGTCGGGACGTCAGCCGCCTGGTCGTGGAGGTCGGAAAGACCGGGGCGACCTGTCTCGTGGCGTTGCTGGACTCGAGTCCCGCGACGCTCGTGCGGCAGACGTGTCCTCGGCGCTGACGGCGCCCCGGCAGGGCTCTGGTCCGCCCTCGCGCGCTTCTGGCCGGGAAGAAACCGCACGCGCGATGCCGCCGCGAGGGGTTCGACACCGCCTCGCCGCCGATCGCTACTGGCAGACGGCGACCGCCTGCGGCAGGCACGCGCTCGAGCCCCGGAACCTCTCGCCCCGCGTCGCCCTGCCGTAGGAGCCCTCCCGGCTCGCGTTGCGGGGCACGACGAGGTAGTAGGCGCTCGAGGCCTGCGGGGTCAGCGTCTTCGAGGTCGCCCCGCCCGTCGTGCAGAACCTGGACACGTGGCTCGAGAAGCTGCCCAGGTTTCCCTCGTACACCTCGTAGTCGGTGTCCCCGGCCAGACACGAGGGCGCCCACGTCAGCGTGAGGTCGCCGGCGCCGGCCTTGTCCACGCGAAGCATCGTGCCCGACAGCACGGTGTCCTTGGGAACGCGCCCCGCGGGGTTGACCGTGCGGAGGTCCGCCTCCTGCCAGCCGTTCGAGGGGACGGTGAGCCAGCGGCTTCCCGGAGCGAACGGAACGGAGGCGCCCTGGTAGCGGATCCGCAGCCGCCAGTGGTAGAGCCGATCCACCGTCAGTCCCGTCGCGAGCTCGTTGAGCGAGACCCCCGCCGCGCCGGTCGCGGCCCACGAGGCGCCGGACTGGAGGCCGGCGCCGTCGAAGGCGGTTCCGAGCTGCTCGACTTCCCACTGGAGCCTCACCCGACCGGGTCCGAACGGGGTCCGCCCCAGCAGCGCCAGCCGGAACTTGTCCGGGCTGTTGGCGAGGCCGAGAAGACCTACGGGAGCCGTGTCGTCCGCGCGGCGCTGCTGTGGCCGGAGCGCGACGCCGCGCAGCTCGTTTCCGTAGTAAAGGGAGGACCGCCCCTCGTCGGTCTGGCCCGCGTCGAAGAGGTCCGCGCCGATGAGAAGATCCGCGTAGCCATCGCCGTTCACGTCGCCTGCGCCTGCCACGCTGGCCCCGTAGAAGGCCGACGGGTCGTTGCTCTCGCCGGTCCAGCCCGCCGTGGTGGCGAGGCCGGTCGCCGAACCGCGGTAGAGGAATGCGGCGCCCTCGTCCACGTCGGGATTGTCGTGGCGCGGCACCCCGACGACGACGTCCGCGTAGCCGTCTCCGTCCGTGTCCCCGGCTCCGGCCACGGCTGCGCCGAATCGAGCCGCTGCCTGGTTCGACTCGGCCGACCACGCGGCGTTCGACGGAGTTCCGGCGGCCCCGAGCCCGGACGCGCTCCCCTGCCAGACGAACGCGCGGCCCTCGTCGGTCTGCCCGTTGTCGAAGAACGGGGCCCCGACGATCACGTCCGAGTAGCCGTCACCGTTCACGTCGCCGGCTCCCGCGACCGATGCCCCGAGCTGTGCCGAGGCCTGGTCGCTCTCCGCCGTCCACGAGGCCGAGGTCTGGAGCCCCGACGCCGAGCCGTGGAAGGCGAACGCGCGGCCCTCGTCGGTCTGCCCGTTGTCGAAGAACGGGGCCCCGACGATGACGTCGGAGTAGCCGTCGCGGTTCAGGTCGCCGGCTCCCGCGACCGATGCGCCGAACTGCGCCGAGGCCTGGTTGGACTCGGCGGTCCAGGCGGCCGACGCACCGAGCCCCGCCGCCTGTCCGTGGAAGGCGAAGGCGCGCCCCTCGTCGGTCTGCCCGTTGTCGAAGAGCGGCGCCCCGACGACGGCGTCGGCGTAGCCGTCCCCGTTCACGTCACCGGCGCCTGCCACCGACGCGCCGAACCGGGCGGACGCCTGATTCGACTCGGCCGACCACGCAGCGTTCGAGGGACTCCCCGCAGCTCCGAGACCGGAGGCGCTCCCGTGCCAGACGAAGGCGCGCCCCTCGTCGGTCTGCCCGTTGTCGAAAAGCGGG
>JBBIHW010000032.1:0-14797 GCA_037446795.1 Acidobacteriota bacterium | reverse complement strand
CCTTCTCGCTTCGAGCGGGCCGAAAACCAGTCACCCCCCAGCGCGTGCTGCGGAACTTGGGCTAGCCAGCGGGCGGGCGCTCGTCGGTCGGCGAGCCCGGCCCGGTGACCGGCTCCGGTGCGCTCTGGAGCAGGGCCCTCAGGCAGGGCACGAGGAACTCCGCGGCGAGGGCGGGCCCCGCCCCCCGGCCCTCGAGAACCCAGCCCGTCCCGTCCCTTCTGAGGGCGGCTTCGCACGTGCGCTGCGGCGTCGGAGCCGGCACCGCCTCGCCCGGTCCCGCCACGATCTCCTCCCAGCGCGCGAGAACCCACGCGGACCGGCTCCAGCCCTTCCAGGAACATTCCGTCCGGCTCGCCACCCACTCTTCGAGGCGGCCGCGCGACGACCTGCGGTCGCGCCGTCGCCTCCTGTCCAGGCCCTCGGCGAGGTCGGCGCGGCGGGTGGAGACCAGCAGGGTGTCCCCGTCCACGGCGAGCGAGGGCTCGAGCCCCCGCCCCCGCGACCCGACAATCCAGGAGACGATGCGCACTCCACGGTAACTGGTGACCTCTGCGGAGCCCGCCAGAAGGCCGAGTGCCGCGAGCCGCTCCAGGAGCTTGGCGAGCGGGTCGGGTCGGCGCAGCTCGAGCGCGGCGAGCAGTCGCGGCGGTCCTTCGCCGGGCTCCTCGACGAGCGCGACCGCGACAGGTCCGGCGAGCGCGCTCGCGAGCAGTCCTCTCAGCGGGATCCCGAGGAACCTCTCGAGGGCCTCCACCACCCGGCCGAGCGTGGACCCGGAACCGGTGTCCGCGGCGGGGGAGCCGAGGAGCGCCCCGGGGCGGATCCTGAGCCAGGCGACCGCAGGCGCCTCCGCGGGAAGGGCCGCCCATCCCGTCGAGGCGGAGCCGATGGTCGGCTCCCCATCGAGGAAGTCGAGCACGCACGGGCCGGAGCATTCGAGGAGCCAGGTTTCCTCGACGCTCCCCGGCGAGGCTCTGACCGCGCCCGTGGCGCGGCCGGGCAGCAGCGATGCGACCCCGGCACCCAGGCGGCCCCATCGCGAGACAAGCCCGAAAATGTCCACCTCGAGCCGGGCCTCGCTCCCGCCCCGCGCCGGCCCCGGGATCGGCGAGGGCGCGGGGGCGAGCTCCAGAAGGTCCGCGCTCGACGCCACGGCCCCCAGCCTTCCTGTGATCCGGGACGGAGCCAGACCCTTCGGCGTCTCGTCCACGGGAAACATGGCGAGCCACCCGCGGTCGTAGAATCCGACGGCCCCCTGTCGGACCGCATGGAGGTCGCGCCACGGAACCGGCGGAATGTCCCCTGCCCACCCGAGCCGGCGGCGCAACCCCGCAGGCGTGGGCGAGGCCAGCAATGCCCGGTACACCGGGACCGTTTCGAGATCGTTCAGGACGGAGCCGAAGCGGTCGGAGCTGAGCGCGGCGAGAAGCCCGCCGCGAGGAAGGCGAGCGGCAGGATCGCGACCGGCCGCGAGCCGGACTCGGACCTCGTGCACGACCGCCGCCGTCGCGATGGCGACCAGCAGCAGCGTCGCGAGAGCACCCGCCCCGCGCGGCGTCAACGGCCGCCCCGATAGGGCGTCTTCTGGTACATCCGGGCGGCGTCTCGCGACGGGAATGGCGGCGCGTGTTCGGCCTTGCGGTAGTGCACGAGCGCGGCCTTTCTGTCGCCGACGAGGTCGGCGGCCTGTCCTTCCATGAGGTGGCAGGGGCCGATCCAGAACGGGGGAATCGCCGCCTCGCGCTCCGAGCATCGCAGCATCCGGAACGCCTCGGCGGGCCGTCCGCAGAGGAGGAGCGCGCGGCCGGCCAGCAGCCCCAGGGTCGCGTCCCCCGGAGCCGCCTCGGCGAGGGCGAGCAGAGGCGGGAGGCTCGCCTCCGCCCCCTCCCGACGTTCGATCTCGAGCGCGTGGAGGGCGCGTCGCCACGAGCTCGCCCCCGGCGCGCCGTCCTGGGGGGTCTCGGTCCGGGGTCCCGAGCTGGGGTCGCCCACGACCTCGATCGCCGCCGCCCGCATCCGCTCGGCCGATCTCCGAAGCTCCTCCGGAACCTCCGGCCGGCCGAGGACCCTCGCCTCCAGCCGCTCGAGGGAGAGGTCCGGGCGGAATCGCGCGAAGTCCACCGCAGCGCGGTCCACTTCGATCGCCGCGAGAACGCTGGGCGCTGCCCGTCCTTGCGAGCCGGCCCGCCCGAGGGCCTCGTCGAGAAGGGCCGTCGCGGCCTCGAGCCGCCCCAGGGCCAGGTTGAGCTTGCCCGCCACGTGCAGCGCCGCGACGGGGGCGGGCGCCGCGAGCGCCTTGTCCACCTCCCCGAGCGCCTCCTCGTACCTCCGCTCCCGCGGGTGGGCGTAGAGCGTCACCAGCAGCAGCCGCGCGTCGCGCGCGAAGAACCGGCTCGACTCTGCAGCCCGATGCAGCAGGGCGAGGCCGCGCTCGCGGTCTCCGCCGGGCAGGAACAGGATCGTGCGCAGGCCCTTCACGATCGCCGGCACGCGATCGGCGACGTAGAGATACGTTCCCAGGCCGAAGGCCGTCTCGGCGGCCCACGGTCCGTGCTCGCCCGCGCGGTCGAGGTGCCGCTTCGCGCGCTTCGCGTCGAAGGCCGCGGCGAGAGGCTTGTGCTTGGCGGCCTGCAGGTGGGCGCGCAGCAGGCGGGAGGAGCCGGCCCACAGGGCCGCCTCGCCGTCCGCGGGGGCACCCTCGAGCCGCTGCTCCGACAGACGGATGGCGGCATCGAGCCTCTGCTCGAGGTCGGCACGAAGCCCCGGGTCCGTCGGGGCGTAGAGCAACCGCCAGTACGTCACGAACGCGCCGAAGAACGCCAGGGAAGGGTCCGCGGGGGCCTCCGCGCGCCCGCGACGGATCGCCTCCTCGGCGTCGTCGAACCGGCCGTCGTGGAGCAGCCTCAGGGCCGCCAGCCGCGGATCGCCCGCCGGCGCCGCGGTCCCGAGGGCGGCCGCGAGCGCGGCCGAGACGAGAACCCCCGCTCCCATGCGGATCCCGCTTTCCTTTCCGCGATCGGTTCCTATATTCCTCCGGGGGCGAATTATAGGTTTGGGGAGGGTCCGGCACCCGCGTCCACGATGCAGGTGAACTTCAGCAGCCAGACCCTGGTCGAGGTCTTCCGCGACCTCTACCTCGGCGAGCGCTCGGGGATGCTCCAGCTCGTGCGGGGCGGCACGGAGAAGCGGATCTACTTCGACCGGGGCATGATCCTCTTCGCCGAGTCCGACGTGGAGGAGGAGGATCTCGGCCGGAGGCTCCTGGCCGAGGGCAAGCTGTCGGCGGGTGCGCTGGCCGAGGCCCGCCGGAACATCGGCGACCCGAAGGATCTCGCCCAGGCGCTCGTCAACCGCGGCCTCATCGGGAAGGACGCGCTCTCCCACACCGTCCGCTACCTGCTGGAGCGCGTGGTCGCCACCGTGTTCCGCTGGGAGGGGGGCACGGCCCGGTTCAACGACGGCTGGCTTCTCCAGGAGATCCTCGAGAGCGACGTCCTGCTGACCTTCGAGCTGATCCTGAAGGGGATCGACGGGATGGTGGGCTTCGCCCCGGTACGTGAAGCCATGCGCGGATTGCCCAACCGCCTGCAGCTCGCCCCGCGCTGTCCCGTGCCGCTCGAACGGCTCGCCCTGACCCCGACGCACGGCTACATCCTTTCGCGCGTGGACGGAAGCCTGGGGGTCGAGCAGCTACTGGTGCTGCTGCCGCCGGGGGAGGAGGACAGGGCGTGCCGGTTCCTGTTCGGCCTTCTCGCCATGGGCGTCCTCCGCTACGACCCGCCGCTGAACGAGGGTCCGTTCCGCGTGGCCGCGCTGCTGCGGGACCACGCCGACCAGCTGGCCCTCGAGCGCATGCAGGAGGAGGAGGTGTCCCGGGCCTACGAGGAGATTCGCAGTTCGAATCCCCACGAGGTGCTCCGCGTTTCCCCGGCTGCCGGCCGGGAGGAGATCGAGCGCGCCTACCAGGAGGCCAAGGAGCGGTTCAGCCGCGAGCGCCTCGCGCCGCGGGTATGGGAGAAGATGCGCTCCGAGCTCGCCGTGATCGAGAGCCGTCTCGTCGAGGCCTACCTGACCCTCAACCAGGCCCGCAGGCCCGACAGCGCCCCCGACGCGGGCGCAGGCGCAGCCGCGGGGGCCGCGCAGCCGCAGGCGGTCGAGGACCTGCTGGTGCGCGTCGAGATGGACAAGACGGTGGCGAAGATCGCCCTCGAGGAGAGCGCGAGAACGGCCGAGGGCTACTACCAGAAGGCGCGCAAGTTCATGCGGGAAGGGGACTTCCACAACGCCATCCAGTACGGGAAGCTCGCGATCTCCTACAACGAGCGGGACGCACGCTTCTACGCCCTCGTGGGCGAGTGCCAGACCCGCAACCCCGACGGCCGCTGGCAGCGCATGGCGGAGCAGAACTTCCTCCGCGCGGTGGAGCTCGATCCGTGGAACGCCGACTACCGGATCGCGCTGGGCCGCTTCTACAAGGCCCGCGGTCTCAAGCTCCGTGCGCGCCGGCAGTTCGAGGAGGCCCTCCAGCTCGTCCCTTCCCTCGAGGCCGCCGTGGCGGAGCTGAAGCAGCTCGGCTAAAGCGGCCGCGGGGCGAGCCGGCAGGCCCGGCCCGAGCCCCCGGCGGCTGCTATAATCCGCCCCCCGAGGCGGCGGCGATGTTCCTCGATATCCACGAGATCGGGCGCGAAGGCCTGGACTTCGATACCCGGGTGCAGCTCGCGGAGCTGGAGGGCCCCGGGGCGGAGCGGATCCCCGTCCGCGCCGCCCGGCTCCACGGTCGAGCGGTGCGGGGAAAACGCGGTGTCGAGCTTCGGGCGTCGCTCGAAGCCACCGTGGAGCTGCGGTGCAGCCGCTGCGTCGAGCCGTTCGCCGCTCCGCTCGCGGCCGACTTCTTCCTGCGGCTCGTGCCCGAAGCCGTCGAGTTCGGCTTCGGGGAGACGCGCATGGATCCGGAGGAGGCGACGCTCTTCTACACGAGGGACGGCAAGGCGGATCTCGACGCGATGGCCGCGGAGCAAATGTACCTCTGCCTCCCGCTGAAACCCGTCTGCGAGCAGGGATGCCGCGGCCTCTGCCCGGTCTGCGGGGCGAACCGCAACCGCGCAGGTTGCCGGTGCCGGGCCGAGGAGCTGGACCCGCGCCTCGCTCCGCTCCTCCAGTTCCGGAGGAAGGACGGCGGGACGTAGATTCCCGGCGAGGGCGCCAGAGCGGGCGGCCGCGCCTTGAGGTAGAGCGATGCCGAATCCGAAGCGACGACACTCGAGGGCGCGCCGGGACAAGCGGCGCGCTCACGACGCGCTCGCGCAGCCGCCGTCCTCCGTGTGCCCCAACTGCCACGAGCGCAAGCTCCCCCACCGCGTCTGTCCCCACTGCGGGCACTACAACGGCCGGCAGGTGATCGAGCCGAGTTCCCCCTGACCGGGCCCTCGCGGCTTCGCTTGGAGCGGCCCGCGCCGCCCCCCGGCGCGCGTGGGTTAAGATCGAGTCCGACGAGCCGTGCCCTGCCCCTGCGGGGGGGGTGAGGAGGGACACGATGGGGTCACCGAGCGCCGTTGTTTCGGGAACGGGCATGAGCGTTCCCCGGCGGATCCTCACCAACCGAGACCTCGAGCGGCTCGTGGACACCAGCGACGAGTGGATCACGACCCGGACCGGCATCCGGGAGCGCCGGATCGCCGACGAGGGAGAGCTTCTTTCCGACTACGCCGTGGACGCTTCGCGCAAGGCGCTGGAGGCCGCCGCGGTGGAGCCCTCCGACGTGGACCTGATCATCTGCGCCACGGTCACGCCGGACATGCCGATCCCCTCCACCGCCTGCTTCATCCAACACCAGCTCGGCTGCCGGCGCGCCGCGGCCTTCGACCTCCAGGCGGGCTGTTCCGGGTACATCTTCGCCCAGTCGGTCGCGAAGCAGTACCTGCTGACCGGACGCTGCCGGCACGTGCTGGTCATCGGCGCGGAAATCCTCAGCCGCTTCATTGACTGGCGCGACCGGACCACTTGCGTGATCTTCGCCGACGGGGCCGGCGCCAGCCTCATGAGTCGGGGCGAGCTGCCGCGCGGCGTGCTGGCCTCCACGCTCCACACCGACGGCTCCATGGCAGACTTCATCACGCTCGAGGGCGGGGGCGTGAAGCACCCGCCGAGCCACGAGACGGTGGACCGGGGGCTCCACTTCATCAAGATGCGCGGGAACGAGACGTTCAAGATCGCCGTGCGGTCGCTCGAGGAGGTCTGCCGGGAGGTCCTCGGGATGGCGGACCTCGGACCGGACGACGTGGATTGGTTCATCCCGCACCAGGCCAACCAGCGGATCGTGGACGCCGTGGCGCAGCGGCTCGAGATCCCCTCCGACCGGTGCTACGTGAACATCGAGCGCTACGGGAACACGAGTGCAGCTTCCATCCCGATCGCGCTGGACGAGGCCGTCCGCTCGGGGCGCGTGCGCCGGAAGGACTTGGTGCTGATGGCCGCCTTCGGGGCGGGCCTCACCTGGGCCGCGAGCGTGGTGCGCTGGTGAGCCGGATCGCCTTCGTGTTCCCCGGGCAGGGGTCCCAGCTGCCCGGGATGGGACGTTCCCTCGCGGAGACCTACGCGGAGGCTCGGAACGTCTTCCGGCTGGCCGACCGCGTGCTGGGCATGCCCCTGTCCCGCCTGTGCTTCGAGGGAAGCGAGGCGGAGCTGTCGAGGACCGAGGTCACCCAGCCCGCGGTGCTGGCCGTGTCCGTGGCGGCGCTGCGCGTCCTCGAGGCTCGCGGCGCGGGCCCGCAGGCGACCGCCGGCCACAGCCTCGGGGAGTGGACCGCGCACGTGTGCGCCGGAACGCTGCGCTTCGAGGAAGCCCTCCTGGCCGTGCGCGCTCGGGCGCGGCTGATGCAGGAGGCGGTGCCGGTGGGGGAGGGCGCGATGGCGGCCATCCTCGGCCTCGACCGCGCCGCGGTGGAGGAGATCTGTGCGCAGGCGTCTCGAGGAGAGGTCGTCTCGGCGGCCAACTACAACGGCCCGGGCCAGGTCGTCATCTCCGGGCGCGCGGCGGCCGTCGGGCGCGCGGTCGCCCTCGCCCTCGCCTCCGGCGCGAGACGGGCGGTGCCCCTCCCGGTGAGCGCGCCCTTCCACTGCGCGCTCATGGTCCCGGCGGAGAGGGGCCTCGCGTCCGCGCTCGAGAACGTCCACTTCGACGACCCCAAGGTCCCGGTCTACGCGAACGTGACGGCGCAGGTCGTGGCGGACGCTGGCGAGGCGCGCGAGCTCCTGCTCCGGCAGGTCAGCTCCCCCGTCCGCTGGCAGGAGCTGGTCGAGGCGATGGTGGCCGACGGGCTGGACACCTTCGTCGAGGTCGGGCCGGGTCGCGTCCTGTCCTCCCTGATTCGCCGCATCGCTCCTCGCACGCGGGTGCTGGGGGTGTCGGACCCGCGGGCCGTGGAGGCGGCGGTGAGGGAGCTGGGGGTGGCGGCTTGAACGGCCCGTTCTCCGGGAGCGTGGCGTTGGTGACGGGGGCCTCCCGCGGCATCGGCCGGCAGATCGCCATGGACCTGGCGGCAGCAGGGGCGGAGGTGGTCGTTGCCGCGCGGGGGCTCGAGGGGGCGCAGGAGGTCGCCGAGGAGATCCGCGGGGCCGGCGGGCGGGCGCACCCGATCCGCATGGACGTCGCCGACGACGCCTCGGTCGAGGGCGCGGTCCAGGAGCTCCAGAAGGCCTATGCTAGAATCCCGTTTCTCGTCAACAATGCGGGCATCGCAAGGGACGTCTTGCTGCTTCGGATGAAGAAAGAGGACTGGGCGGCGGTCGTGGAGACCAACCTCGCGGGGGTGTATCGCTTGTGCCGCTGGCTCGTCCCGTCCATGGTGCGGGCCCGCTACGGCCGGATCGTCAACGTCACCTCCGTGGTCGCGCACGCGGGCAACGCGGGCCAGGTCAACTACGCCGCGTCGAAGGCCGGTGTGGAGGGGTTCACCCGCAGCCTCGCCCGCGAGCTCGCCTCTCGCAACATCACCGTGAACTGCGTGGCTCCGGGCTTCATCGAGACCGAGATGACCCGGGGGCTGCCCGAGGAGGTGCGCCGCCGCCTGATCGAGCAGATCCCGGTGAACCGGTTGGGCACGCCCGCCGACGTGTCGGCGGCCGTGCTGTTCCTGTTGGGGGAGGGCGCCTCGTACATCACGGGGGCCACCCTCCACGTGAACGGCGGGATGTACATGTAGCGGCGGGGCCGCCCGCAGGGTCCGGGCGTAGCCTTCCCGGAACGGAGGAACGAAACGATGGCTTCGGTCCAAGAGAAGGTCAAGCACATCATCGTCGAGCAGCTCGGCGTGGACGAGAGCGAGCTCCGGCCGGAGGCGCACTTCGTGGACGATCTCGGAGCGGATTCGCTCGACCGCGTGGAGCTGATCATGGCCCTCGAGGAAGAGTTCAAGCTGGAGATCAGCGACGAGGAGGCGGATAAGCTCACCACCGTGGGCAAGGCCATCGAGTACATCGAGGGCCACGTCCAGGCCTAGACCGGGTGATTCATGAAGCGCCTCCTCGGAGCCCGGTGCGGGCCGTGGATTCCGGCGTTCACTGGAATGACGGATCCTGACGCGTCGGTCCGGCGAAGGCCGGGGTCGAGGTCCGCGGTGTCGGCACGGCCCTTCATGAGTCCTCCAGGCTAACCTCCGGGCCGCGCGCCGGCCGCCGGTTCGAGCTGGCGCGGAGACGGCCCCGGTGGAGACGGTCCATGCGCAGGCGGGTCGTGGTCACGGGAATCGGCATCGTGTCGCCGCTGGGCCTCGATACCCCCTCCACCTGGCGGGCGCTGCTCGACGGGAGGAGCGGGGTGGGCCCGATCACGCGCTTCGACGCCTCCGCCTACCCCTGCAGGATCGCCGCCGAGGTCCGGGGGTTCGATCCGGAGCGGTACATGGACCGGAAGGATGCGCGCCGCATGGACACGTTCTCGCACTACGCGATCGCAGCCACACAGGAGGCGCTCCGGGACTCGGGTCTCGTCATCGACCGGGAGAACGCGGAATCGGTGGGCGTGTACATCGGATCGGGGATCGGCGGACTGCCGATCCTGGAGGAGACCCACAAGGAGCTTCTCGAGCGCGGGCCGAAGCGGATCTCGCCGTTCTTCATCCCTGCCATGATCCTCAACCTCGCAGCCGGGCAGGTGTCCATCCGCTTCGGAGCGAAGGGTCCGAACCTCGCGGTCGCCACCGCTTGCGCCACCGGCACGCACGCCGTCGGGGAGTCCTTCCGGCTGATCCGGGACGGCTACGCGGATGCCATGATCACGGGCGGGACCGAGGCCTCCGTGGCGCCGCTGGCGGTGGGCGGCTTCTGCGCCATGCGCGCGCTGTCCACCCGGAACGACGACCCCGAGCGCGCGAGCCGGCCCTTCGACCGCGGGCGCGACGGGTTCGTGATGGGCGAGGGGGCTGGGATCCTGGTGCTGGAGGAGCGGGAGCACGCGCTGAGGCACGGCGCCCGCATCTACGCGGAGGTGTGCGGCTACGGCATGTCCGGAGACGCCTACCACGTGGCCGCCCCTTCGGCCGACGGGGACGGGCCGATCCGCGCGATGCGCATGGCTCTTCGTGACGCGGGAACCGAGCCGTGCGAGATCGACTACATCAACGCGCACGGGACGTCCACTCCCGACGGCGACCGCGTCGAGACGATGGCCGTGAAATCGGTGTTCGGCGAGCATGCGTACCGGCTGGCGTTCGCCTCGACCAAGTCCATGACGGGGCACCTGCTGGGCGCGGCAGGGGGCCTGGAGAGCGCGGTCGCGGCCCTCGCCGTTCATTACGACGTGGTGCCCCCGACGATCAACCAGGAGGAGGCGGACCCGGACTGCGACCTGGACGTCGTGCCGAACACGGCGCGGAAGATGAAGGTCCGTGCCGCCCTGAACAACTCCTTCGGCTTCGGCGGCACGAACGCGTGTCTCGTGCTCCGCAAGCACGAAGCCTGAGCGCCGCGGCGGAGGCAGACGGTGAAGATCGTGGTGTGCATCAAGCACGTCCCGGACACCGAGGCCCGGATCCGCATCGGCCCCGACGGCGCCAGCATCGACGAGGCCGGCATCAAGATGGTGATTTCGCCCTACGACGAGTTCGCCGTCGAGGAGGCGCTGCGCGTGCGGGAGGCGGCCGGGGGCGAGGTCGTGCTGGTGTCGGCCGGGCGGGAGGCGGCGCAGGCGTCCCTCCGCCAGGGTCTCGCCATGGGGGCGGACCGCGCCGTCCTCGTCCAGGACGCCCGGCTCGACTTCGCCGACGCCCTCACGCGGGCGCGTGCGCTGGCCGAGGCGGTCCGGCCGGAGGCCCCGGACCTGGTCTTCTGCGGGAAGTACGGCGTGGGGACCGACGAGGGGCAGACGGGCCCGATCCTCGCCGAGCTGCTCGATCTCCCCCACGCCGGCGCCGTGGCCCGGCTCGAACTGCGCGAGGGGACCTTCACCGCGTACCGGGGGATCGAGGGCGCCGTCGAGGTGCTCGAGGGACGGCTGCCAGCCCTCGTCACCTGGGACAAGACCGACCACGAGCCGCGGTACGCCTCGCTGAAGGGGATCATGGCGGCCAAGAAGAAGCCGCTCGCGGTCAGGTCGCCGGTGGGGGCCTCCCCGGCGCACGACCGGGGCGAGTCGAGCGCCCGATTGACGTGGGAGCGGCTGGAGCTTCCGCCGGCGCGGCAGGGCGGACGGATCCTGGAAGGGGATCCTGACGAGGTCGTCCGGGAGCTCGTCCGCCTGCTGCGCGAGGAAGCGAAGGTCATCTGATGCCCGGGGGCATCCTCGTTCTCGCCGAGGTGCGGGCGGCGCAGCTCAAGCGGCCCACCCTCGAGGCGGTCTCGACGGCTCGCGACCTCGCCGACGAGCTCGGCTGCGGAGTGGACGTGCTCGCCCTCGGTCCCTCGGCCTCCGTCTGCGCGGCGACGCTCGGAGCCCACGGTGCCGACCGACTCCTCGCCTGCGACGCGGACTGGCTCGAGCTCTACGCGCCGGAGGCCTACGCCGGCGCTCTGGCGGAGGCGGCGCGAGAGACCGCGGCGCGAGTCGTCCTGGCCGCGGGTTCGAGCCTCGGACGCGACGTGCTCCCGCGCGCCGCCGCGAAGCTGTCGGCTGCATGCCTGAGCGATCTCCTCGAGATCGAAGCGAGCCGGGACGGTGTCGTCCGCGGGCGGCGCTCCGTCTACTCCGGCAAGGCGATCGCCTGGGTGAGCGCCCGGACGACGCCCGTGCTCGCCACGCTCCGGCCGAACGCGTTTCCCGTCTGCGAGCGGGCCGGGCGTCGCGACCCGCAGGTCGTCCCGTTTGCGTGTCCCCTGGCCCCGGAACGAGTTCGCGTGCGCGCGGTGCGGCTCGAGCGGCCCCCGGCGCAGGAGCTCGACGTGGCCGAGGCGCCGATCGTGGTCTCGGGAGGGAGGGGGCTGCGCGGTCCCGAGAACTTCGCGCTCATCCGGGAACTGGCGGACGCTCTCGGCGGCGCGGTGGGCGCGTCGAGGGCCGTCGTGGACGCGGGGTGGGTGCCCCACGCCCACCAGGTCGGCCAGACCGGCAAGGTCGTCTCGCCGGCCCTGTACGTCGCCTGCGGGATCTCGGGAGCGATCCAGCACCTCGCCGGGATGTCGTCCTCCAAGGTGATCGTGGCGATCAACAAGGACCGTGAAGCTCCGATCTTCCGCGTGGCCGACTACGGGGTGGTCGGGGATCTTTTCGAGATCGTTCCCAAGTTCGCCGAGGAGGTCCGGCGACTCAAGGCGAGCGGCTGACACCTCGGGCCCGCCCGCCCGCCCGGGCTCCGCGGATCCCGGCCCGGCCTCAGACCTCGGCGTAGAAGAAAGGCTTCAGACACTGGATCCTGTCCTCGTAGTCCTCGGGGTAAAGGAACCAGGTGGCGGCGGCGACCGAAGACAGCAGCGAGTTGCCGTCCTGCGGGGTGAAACAGTAGCCGGCGATCTCCGTGCCGTTGCGAACTGCGAGGGTCGGCACGCACACGACGGTCACGTTCAGGATGCGGCCGTAATGGCCGTGGTCGCGGCCGAAGGAGAAGACCGAGTTGGCCGAGTCCTTGTAGGTGATGGCCATCCGGTCGTTGCCCCGGATCCTCTCCAGCAGCTTGTCCACGCTCGTCGGCTGCTTCACCCGGATGTCGAAGAAGATCGTGTGCATGTACTGCGTGTTCACCTTGATCGCCGAGGAGAACAGGTTCAGGTCGTAGCCCAGCGTGTGGAAGAGGTGCCAGGCGTCGCGGGCATGGTGCGTCCCGAACCGCTCGTCCTTGTGCTTCCCCACGACGGGGGACGGCACGAAGCTGCCGTCCTGGGAGATGTCGTTCGCCCGCCGCATGCACACGAACCGCCCCTCCACCAGGTTGTCGGGCCCCGCCTCCCGCAGCGCCAGGGTGTCGATGAGGATGGACAGGTTGTGCGTGTTGCAGGAGACCACCTGCAGGTACTGGTCCTTTCCCCGGACCAGCGCGCGGTCGTTGATGCCGCGGGCGTAAGGCTTGCCGAAGCCGAACTCGCTCCCCTGCGCGATGAAGCCCAGGGTGTTGCCCGCGTACTTCTCGTAGAACTCCGTCTTGTTCAGGGTCCCCACGCCCGACGGCGTGCAGTCGATGACCACCGCGGCGCGCTCGAGCGCCTCCCGTGTCTCGTAGGTCGGTTCCATGCCCAGGTCGAGGAACCCGCGCGCCGCCTTGTCGTCCACCACGAGCCTCGCCCCGCGCCGAATCAGATGAACGACCTTGGAGCGGTCGGTGAGCAGCGGCGTGCGCTTGTGAAACGTGACCTCCGCGATCCCGAGCGGCTCCTTCATGTCGCAGAGGAGCCCGATCAACGGCTCGCCGATGGTGCCGGTCCCGATGACGTGAACGACGGGGTTGAGGCCCATGGATGCCTCCCGAGGTGGGCCCCAATATCGCACGCTCGGCCGGCGAGGTCAACGTGTGCGCGCGGGCACGGGGTCGTCTGCTTGACACCACCCGAGCGGCTTCCTAGAATCGGCAACTGTCAAAACCCTCAACGACTTGGAGCGGTTCTTTGTCCCGTCCGGAAAGCTGCGCGATCCCTGCGATCCCCGTCCGCGAGCTCGTGTCGGACGAGGCGGCGGAGCCGCTGGGGCTCTCGCTCCTCGCGGGCGCGGAGGGGCTCGACAACCTCGTGGATCGCGCGCGGATCCAGAAGCCAGGGCTCGCCCTCGTGGGCTTCCTGGAGTACATCCACCCCGGCCGCGTCCAGGTGCTCGGCCGGTCGGAGATCAGTTTTCTCGCGGAGCGAGCCGCGGCGGAGCGGAGCCGGATCGCGGCGCAGCTGTGCCGGCAGGGGCTCACCTGCTTCGTGATCACGGGCGGGAGACCGGCGCCGCCCGAGCTCGCCGCCGCCGCCGAGGAACACAAGGTCCCGCTTCTGCGGACGGACCTGCCGTCCTCGGTTCTCATCGAGCGGCTTTCCCGCTACCTCGAGGACCGGCTCGCCCCGCGCGTGATCGTCCACGGCGTCCTGATGGACATCTACGGACTGGGCGTCCTGATCCTCGGGGGCAGCGGGGTCGGCAAGAGCGAGTGCGCCCTGGAGCTGGTGGTGCGCGGCCACCGCCTGGTCTCGGACGACGTCGTGGAGATCCGGAGGCGGGGCGACGTGCTGGTGGGGACCGGCCCCGAGCTCACGCGCTACCACATGGAGCTGCGGGGGGTCGGCATCATCAACGTCAAGGACCTCTTCGGCGTGGCCGCGGTCCGCATGACGAAGTTCGTCGAGTACGTGCTCAAGCTCGACCCGTGGAGACCGGGGAAGCAGTACGAGCGGCTCGGCCTCGACGAAAGGGGCTACGAGATCCTGGGGATCAGCTTGCCCTACGTGGAGATGCCGGTGGGGCCCGGGCGGAATCTCGCCGTGCTCATCGAGGTCGCGGCCCGCAACTACATGCTGAAGCTCAAGGGGTTCCACCCGGCGCGGCAACTCGCCCGCAGGCTCGGCGAGCGCCTCCAGGCCGCCTCCGCCGCGACCTCGAGCGAGGGCGAGATCCTGTCCGACCACGAGCCCGGCGACGGGGAGGGCTGAGCCGGTGGACCGGCTCGTCATCATCACGGGGCTGTCCGGCTCCGGGAAGTCGCTGGCTGCTCGTTGCTTCGAGGACCTGGGCTACTACTGCGTGGACAACCTGCCGGTCCTCCTGATCCCGCCGTTCTACGACCTGATTCAGCGGAGCGCGCAGCAGATCAGGCGGGCCGCTCTCGTCATTGACGTGCGGGAGGGGCGCTTCCTCGACGAACTGCCCGAGCGGCTCCAGGACCTGCGCGCCCGCAAGGCTCCCGTCGTGCTGCTGTTTCTCGAGTCCTCCGACGAGGTCCTCAAGCGTCGCTTCAGCGAGACCCGCAGGCCGCATCCGATCTCCGGGGACGGCCTCCCGCTCGAGGAGGCGATCCGTGCGGAACGATGCGCGCTGTCCCGGATTCGGGACCTGGCGGACCGGATCCTGGACACCTCGCGCTTCAACGCCCACGAGCTGCGCGCGTTCCTGGAGGCCTCCTTCGGGCCGGCGGCAGGCCGCGACCGCTTGAACGTCCACGTGGTCTCCTTCGGTTTCAAGTACGGCGTGCCCGCCGAGGCCGACCTGGTGTTCGACGTCCGGTTCCTGCCGAACCCGTACTTCGTCGAGCCGCTGCGCCCGCTGGACGGAACGCGGCCCGAGGTGCGGAGCTTCCTCAAGGAGCGCCAGGAGACGCGCGAGTTCGTCGCGCGCATCCGCGACCTCCTCGACTTCCTCGTTCCGCTGTACGTGGCCGAGGGAAATAGCTACCTGACGGTGACG
>JBBIHW010000031.1:0-14966 GCA_037446795.1 Acidobacteriota bacterium | reverse complement strand
GTACGTGAACGAGAGGACGCGGGGGTCCTACCGCTCCCAGGACTTCGAACCGCTCGACTCGGACGGGCGGCTGAGCGCGGTGGACGGCTCGGCGTGGCTGGCGCCCTACCTCGAGCTCCGCCTGGCCCCGGGCCACACGCCCTTCCATCAGGTCCCCGTCGTGCGGACGCGAGAAGGGACCGTCGCCTTCCTCGGAGACCTGGTTCCGACGGCGAGCCACGTGCCCTACCCCTACATCATGGCGTACGACCTCGAGCCCCTGGCCACGCTGGCGTCCAAGAAGCGCCTGCTGCCCGAGGCGGCGCGGGAGGGCTGGGTTCTCGTGTTCGAGCACGACGAGGAGCTCCCTCTGGGGGTGCTCGAGGAGCGGGACGGGCGGCTCGAAGCGCGCCCGGCGCCCGTGGAGGCCTAGGGGTCATGGAAGCGGTCCTGGCGCTCGAGGACGGCCGTGTGTTCCGGGGGCGCGCCTTCGGCGCGATCGGCGAGCGGGCGGGCGAGGTGGTCTTCAACACCTCGATGACCGGCTACCAGGAGATCCTCACCGACCCCTCCTACCGGGGACAGATCGTCGTGATGACCTGCCCCGAGATCGGCAACGTCGGAGCGAACGGCGCGGACCTCGAGTCGGCGGGGCCTCAGGTCGAAGGGTTCGCCGTCCGGGAGCTGTCCGAATCCCCGTCGAACTGGAGGGCCACGCAGGCGCTGCAGCAGTTCCTCCGCGCCCACGGCATCCCCGGTGTCGCGGAGCTGGACACGCGGGCCCTCACCCGCCACATCCGCACGCGCGGCGCCCTGAAGGGGGTCCTGTCGAGCGTGGACCGGGAGGTCTCCTCCCTCGTCCGCAAGGCGCGGGAGGCGCCGGGGCTCGAAGCGCAGGACCTCGTCGGGCAGGTGACCTGCCGCGAGGCGTACCCGTGGACGTCGCCGCGCGAGAGCCGGTGGTCGGCGGGCGGGCTGGGAGCGAACGGGCCGAGACTCCACTGCGTCGCCGTGGACTACGGCGCCAAGCGCAACATCTTCCGGCTCCTGTGGGAGGCCGGCTTCGGCGTCACCGTCGTGCCCGCGACGACCTCCGCGGACGATGTTCTCGCGCTGCGGCCGGACGCGGTGTTCCTGTCCAACGGGCCCGGCGACCCGGCCGCCTGCACCTACGCCGTGGACACGGTGCGGCGCCTCCTCGGCCGGGTACCGATGTTCGGGATCTGCCTGGGCCATCAGATCTCCGCCCTCGCCCTGGGCGCCCGCACGTTCAAGCTCAAGTTCGGCCATCGCGGCTCCAACCATCCGGTCCGCGATCTTCGGACCGGGCGCGTGTCGGTGACGAGCCAGAACCACGGCTACGCCGTGGATCCGAGCTCGCTGCCTCCGCGGGTCGAGGTCACCCACCTGAACCTGAACGACGGCACGTGCGAGGGCTTCGCGGACCCCGACACGCGCCTGCTGGCCGTCCAGTACCATCCCGAGTCCTCTCCGGGTCCTCACGATTCCCTCGGCCTGTTCCGCGAGTTTCGCGCCTTGGCGGAGGGCGCGCTCGAGGGGCGGGGCCGGAAGGCCCGCGAGGGGAACCCATGACGGACTGGAAGTCCACGCTCCGCGCGGATCCCACTGCCTGGCTCCTCGAGACCGCATGCCCCCCGATCCGCTACCGGGTCCTCACGGAGCTGCTGGATCGCCCCAAGGAGGACCCGGCGGCCGCCCAGGCCTACCGCGAGACGCTCGCCTACGGTCCGGCGCTGAGGCTCCAGCGGACGCAGCGCAAGGACGGCACCTGGGGCGGGCGCATCCATGCGGGGGAGTCCAGGAGGCTCGAGCCGTCGCTCGAGAACGGGTTGCTGCTGCTCTACGAGTACGGATGGGCCAGGGACACGAGGGCTGTCAAGGCGGCCGCGGCGCTGCTGCGCACGTTCTTGACGGCGAAGAAGGACTTGAAGTTCCACGAGTTCGCCAAGCTCGTCAAGGCCGACGAGAGACGGGAGAGGTACGTCCGGTGGTTCCTGCGGATCCTCGCCCTGGGCCTGCTCGTGCGCGGCGGCTACCAGGACGAGCGCACGCGGTTCGCCGTCCTGGAGCTGCTGGAGCTGACCTCGGGGTTCGTGGACTCGCCCGTTTCGAAGAACCCGACCGAGGAGATCGGAGCCAGCCATCCGCTGTTCCGCACCGGGGCATGGAAGCGGGACTACGTGTTCGTTCCGGACCTCTACATCACCCGCGTGTTCGCCTACTCCCCCTGGCTCCTCGACGGCGAGCTGGCCAAGATGCGCCTCAAGAAGGTGTACGACTACGTCCTGTCGGACACCTACCAGCGCATCGCCCCCGACCTCGGCCTCGTGCGCACCGCCAAGGGCTCCATGGTCAAGGGGCACGGTCTGCGATTTCGGCCCGTGGACGAATACCAGAAGCACGGCAACCTGGACGAGCTCCTCGTGCAGCTCGAGCTGCTGGCCCGTCTGGGGCTCATCAATCGGTACCCTCAGCTCATGGCCCACCTCGAGTGGATCCATTCCCAGCAGGGGAAGGACGGGAGGTGGAACCTCGCCGGGAGGCTCCTGTCGGACAACAGCCGCTGGACGGCGCTGCTGCGCCTCGAGAAGGACTGGCGGAGCCCGGCCCGCAAGGAGGCGGACCTCACCTTCCGGATGCTCCTCGTGCTCAAGCACCAGTGGGAGCGGCAGGTGCGGATGCTCGACCGCCGCGACGACGGCTACGCGTTCTAGCTGAGCTAGAAGTCCCGCCACTCGGGGTTGACGAAGCTGGTGAACTCCGAGATGAAGTGCAGGTGGATGGTGTCCGTCGGGCCGTTTCTCTGCTTGGCCACGATGAGCTCCGCCTTCCCCTTGAGGTCCGGGTCGTCCTTCCTGTAGACCTCCTCGCGGTAGAGGAACAGGACGACGTCCGCGTCCTGCTCGATTGCGCCCGACTCCCGCAGGTCCGACAGCTGCGGCCGCCGGTCGCCGCGGCGCTGCTCGGGCTGCCGGCTCAGCTGCGACAGCGCGAGGACGGGAACGCCCAGCTCCTTCGCGAGTTCCTTGAGACAGCGCGAGATGTCCGAGATCTCCTGCTGGCGGTTCTCGTAGGTCCCCCGCCCTCGGAGCAGCTGCAGGTAGTCCACCACGAGCAGCTGGAGGCCGTGCTCGAGCTTGAGGCGTCTGGCCTTGGCCCGCAGCTCGAGAATGCTCGCCGCTGGCGAGTCGTCCAGGTGGATCGGAGCGGAGTGCAGCTGGCCGTACACCTTGATGATCCGTTGCCAGTCCTCGCTGTCGATCCGGCCGGTGCGCAGCCTGTGCGAGTCCACGCGTGCCTCCGCGCAGAGGAGCCGGCGAAACAGCTGTTCCCGCGACATCTCGAGGGAGACGATCCCGACCGGGCGGCCTTGCCGAAGCCCGGCATGCGTGGCGATGTTCAGCGCGAGCGCGGTCTTGCCCATGGCGGGACGCGCCGCGAGCACGACGAGGTCCGAGGGCTGGAGGCCCGCGGTGAGCTCGTCGAGGTCGCGAAAGCCCGTGGCGATCCCGGTGATGAGCTCCTGCCTCTGGGTGAGCTCCTCGATGACCTTGAGGCTCTCCTCGGCCACCACGCGGAGAGGGAGGAAGCCCGTCTTCAGCCGGTCCTCGGCGACCCTGAAGACCGCCTTCTCGGCCTCGTCGAGCACCTCGTCGAGGGGAACCCCCGGGCGCATCGCCGCCAGTGCGATCTCCCGCGCCGCGAGGACCATGTCCCGCCGCGTGGCCATCTCCTTGACGATGAGGGCGTAGTGGTCCAGGTGGGCCGACCTGGGCAGCCCGTCCACGAGCGAGGCCAGGTAGGCGACCCCGCCGCATCCCTCGAGGTCTCCCGTCCGTTCGAGGGCCTGCTTCACCGTGACGAGGTCGATGGCCGAGCCCGACTCGGCCAGCTCCTCCATCGCCTGGAAGATCCTGCGGTGGCGCGCCGCGTAGAAGGAGTCGGGGCGGAGCAGTTCCTGGGCACGATGGATCAGCCGATTGTCCAGCAGGATCGCGCCGAGGACCGACCGCTCCGCGTCGTCGGCGTGGGGAAGAGCCTCGGGCAGAGAGTCCTCGTACATGCGCGACCCTGGGCTCGAGGAGGCGCCGGCGAGGAACCGCCGGCGCGGCGGAGGATACCACAGGCGGCCGGCGCCGCGAGCCGATGGTAAGCTTAGTGGTCTCGGCCCGGAGGAATTCGTCGTGCGAGGTCGGTTCGCCGCGGCCGCGGCCGCATCGCTGGTGGTTCTGCCCGCGCTCGCCGCCGACAGGCCCAAGGTCGTCATCCTGGGATTCGACGGGGCCGACTACGGGCTCGTCCGCAAGTGGATGGAGGAGGGCGAGCTGCCGCAGCTTTCCCAGCTCGCGCGCGAAGGCACCTTCGCCCCCCTCCGGCCCACGAACCCGCCCCAGACCCCCGTCTCGTGGTCGTCCTTCGCCACCGGAACGCATCCCGGGAAGACCGAGATCTTCGACTTCCTGTCGCGCAAGCCCGACAGCTACCTCCCCGACTTCGCCATGATGACCGAGTCGCGGCGTCCCTTCGCCTTCGGCGACAGAAACGGCGCGGTCTTCGGGGCGCTGTTCGCATTGGGCGGCGCCTTCGCCGGCTTCGCAGCCGCCCTGCTCGCCCGCGCGCGGTGGGCGGTGCGGGCCGGTGCCGCGTTGCTGGCGGGAGCGGCGCTCGGGGTTCCGGGGGGTGTCGTGGCCGCCCGGTTCCTTCCCGCGGAGGTCCCGACCGCGGTCAACAACCGCAAGGGCAGGACCATGTGGGAGCTGGCGAGCGAGGGCGGTCACAAGGTGCAGGTGATTCGCGTCCCAGCGACCTTCCCGGCGGAGCCGCTCGCGGAGGGTCGCATGCTGTCGGGTCTCGGCGTGCCGGACATGCGCGGTCGCGTCGGCACCCCTACCCTCTACACCTCCGATCCCCTGTTCCGCCCCGGCTCCGGCGACAACGAGTTCAGCCTGGAACTCATGCGCCTGCCCGCACGGCGGGGAGCGATCGAGAGCCGGGTCGTCGGACCCTACAACAAGCCCTTCTACGACTTCGTGGTCGCCCGGGCGACGCGCCACATCCAGGACCGGCGCGAGCGGGAGGAAACGGAGCGGAGGTTGCGCCGGGAGCTGGACGACGCCGGCGTGGCGCGGCGCATCGACTTGCCCCTTCGGCTCGAGGTCACCGATCGGGAGTGCGTGGTGAGCGTGTCCGGACAGACCCAGAGGCTCGCCGTCGGCCAGTGGAGCGACTGGTTCGTCCTGGACTTCCCGGTCAACTGGCTGGTGGACCTGGCCTCGCCCCTGCGCGGGATCGCCCGGTTCAAGCTCCTCGCTCTCGAGCCCGAGCTCGAGCTCTATCTCTCCCCGGTGAACTTCCACCCGGACTGCCACCCCGTGGACTTCTCCTGGCCTCCGGACTACGCAGGGACGCTGCGGAAGCGGTTCGGCCTGTTCAAGACCATCGGCTGGCCCGAGGACACGTGGTCGCTCCCGTCCGGTGTGGGAGACGAGGCGCTCTTTCTCGAGGACATGGACTTCACGGTCCGCAAGGACGCCGAGATCATGCGCGGGCTGCTCGGCGATCGGACGGACGACCTGTACATCCAGATCTACTACTTCACGGACCGGATCGGGCACCTCTTTTGGCGCTTCCTGGACCCGCGCCACCCGCTGTACGACGCTGCCGAGGCGGCCCGCTACGGCCCCGAGGTGCTCAAGGCGTACCGGTTGATGGACGAGATCGTGGGCGAGGCGCGGAAGCTCGCAGGTCCCCAGGCGGTCTTCATCGTCTGTTCGGACCACGGCTTCTCTTCGTTCCGCCGGGGCGTCAACTACAACACCTGGCTCGTCCGCAACGGCTTCATGACGCTCAAGGGGCAGGCCGGCACCGCGACGCTCGAGAAGCTGTTCGACACGCGCGATCTGTTCCAGAACGTGGACTGGTCGCGCACGCGCGCGTACGCCCTCGGGCTCGGCAGCATCTACATCAACCTGATGGGCCGCGAGAAACACGGCATCGTCCTGCCCGGCGAGGAGTACGAGTCCGTCCGCAGACAGATCAAGGAGGGGCTCGAGTCGTTCGTGGACGAGCGCACGGGGGAGCGGCCGGTCACCCGCGTGTGGACCCGGGAGGAGCTGTACGGCTCCGGGTTCGATCCCGAGCTCATCCCCGACCTCCGCGCGGGCAGCAACCTGGGCTACCGCGTCTCCTGGCAGACGAGCCTCGGGGGAGTGCCGCCGGACCTGGTCGAGGACAACCGCAAGGCCTGGTCCGGCGACCACTGCTCGAACGATCCCGATCTCGTACCCGGCATCTTCGTGTGCAACCGAAGGATCGAGCGGGCGGACCCGAGCATGGTGGACCTCATGCCCACGGTCCTGAAGCTGCTCGGCGTCCCGGTCCCGCCCGAGGTGGACGGGAAGCCCCTGCTTTGATCCGCTCGCCGGGGAGGATCGCCGCCGCCGCGGCCCTCGCGGCGGGACTGCTGGCACCCCGCGCGCGCGGCGAGACCGCCGCCTCGCCGGACGCTCGGCTCGACTCCATGAGGCTCGAGATCGAGCGGTTGCGGGCGGAGCTGTCCGCCATCGAGGGGCGGGAGCGGACGCTGGTCGGCGAGATCGAGAGGCTCGGCGCCGAGCAGCGGCTGTGGGAGGCGGAGCTCGAGCAGATCCGGCTGCGCCTGGCCGCGACCGACGCGGCCCTGGCGGCGCGCCGGCAGGAGATCGCTGCGCTCGAGGCGCGGCAGCGCGAGCTCGAGCGCTACGTGGCCTTCCGCCTGCGCGAGCTGTACAAGAAGGGAGCGGCCTCGCCCGTGGCCTTGCTGGTCCGCGAGGTCGGCGCCGCGGCAACGGCCCGCGGTCTCGCCTTCGCCGCCCATCTTGTCGAGCGGGACGTCCGCGCCGTGCGCTCCTTTCGCGACGGGCGCGCCGCGCTCGAGCGCGAGCGCGAGGTGCTCGCGCGGGAGCGCGAGGAGCTGTTCCGCCTGCGAGCGGACTCGCGCCTCGCCAGCGAGCGGGTTTCCCGGACCCGGGCGCAGCGGCAGGCGTTGCTGGTGCGCGTGCGGGGGGACCGGGCCACGAGGGAGGAGGCCTTGCGGGAGCTCGAGCGGGCCGCCTCGGAGCTCGGGCGGATCGCCGAAGGTCTCGCGCGGCCGGGCAGAGCGGCGCGGCTCGACGTCGCGCGCTTCCGCGGCCTCCTGGAGTGGCCGGCCGACGGCCGCGTCTCGCGCGGGTTCGGCAGGTCGGTCCATCCCCGTTTCGGCACCGCGGTGCCGCACCCGGGGCTCGACATCGAGGCGCCGCAGGGAGCGCCGTTCCGGAGCGTCTTCGACGGCCGCGTCGTGTTCGCGTCCTGGCTGCGCGGCTACGGCCTCACGGCGATCGTGGACCACGGCAGCGGACTCCTGTCCGTCTACGCGCACGCGTCCGTCCTTCTCGCGCAGCCGGGCGAGGAGGTGAGGGCGCGACAGGTGCTGGGCCGGGTCGGGGACACCGGCTCGTTGCGGGGGCCGTACCTCTACTTCGAGCTGCGGGAGGACGGCAAGCCCGTGGACCCCCTGCGCTGGCTGCGTCCCCGATAAGGCAGGCTCGATGGAGGCCGGTTGCCGCGCGGGGCCGCCGATAGTAGGTTGAGCGGGTCCGGACTCGACCTGCGCAGGAGATCATGAGGTCGAATCGCGCGCTGCTGGCGGGCCTGTCCGCTGCCGTGACGCTGCTGATGGTGGGCGGGGGCGTCGCGGTCGCGCTCGGCGCGGGCGATGGGGCGTACCGGCAGGTTCGCCTCTTCTCCGAGGTGCTCTGCCTGGTTCTCGACAACTACGTGGAGGAGGTGGACGCCGACGTCCTGCTGGGCGGAGCGTACCGGGGGCTGCTCGGTGGGCTCGGGGCGCGCGGCGGATACCTCGCGCGGGGGGAGGTCGAGGCGTGGCGGGAGGCGCCCCCGGACGGGGCGGACCCCGGCATCGTCGTCCTCAAGGCGTTCGGCTCGTTCGAGGTGGTCTCGGTGCTGCCCGGCTCCCCGGCCGAGGCCGCCGGGATCGAGCCCGGCGACCAGGTCCGCCGGCTCGACGGTCAGCTCGTGCGCGACCTGTCGCTGGACCAGGCGTTGCGAAAGCTCCGAGGAGCCCCGGGCAGCACGGTTCGCCTGGGGTTGCTGCGGCCGCTGCAGGGCTACCGCCGGGAGGAGATCGTCGTGGAGCGCGCGCGCCGCACCGGCCCCGCCTACCGGGTCGGCATCGAGAAGGGCATCGGCGTGCTCGCCCTCGTGGATCCGCTCCGCGTGGACCCCGCCCGCCTCGCGCGCGAGCTCGAGGAGCTGCGGGACGGCGGCGTCCGCAAGCTGCTGCTCGACCTGCGGAACGTCGCCGAGGCCTCTCCGCGAGACATCGTTCCGCTGGCGGAGCTGTTCACATCGGGTTCGCTGTTCCGAAAGACGGACCGATCGGGACGGACCGTGGAGGCGATGAACGGCCGCCGCGAGAGGCCCGCATGGACCGGCGAGATCGCGGTCCTGGTGAACGCGGGGACCGCCGACGGTGCCGAGGGGCTCGCGCAGGTCCTCCGGGAGCGCCTGGGGGCCCCGGTGTACGGCGAGGGGACCTACGGCCTGGGCAGCGAGGCGAAGCTTCTCGAGCTGCCGGACGGGGGCGGGCTGCTGGTTCCTGCCTACGCCTGGGTGACGGCGGCGGGGACCGCCTGGGATGGCGAGGGCCTCGAGCCGGATCACGTCGTCCGCGCCGAGGGGAGGCCAGCCGAGGCGAACGCCGAGCAGCGCCGCAAGGTCATCGAGGCGCTCGCGAAGCCGGAGGCGAAGGCCGCCTGAGGGCGCGATCCGCATGAGCCGGCGCAACGAGGTGGAGGACGGGCGCCGAGGCGGACGCGCCCGGGGCGGGACAGTCCGTCCGGGACGCCAGCTCGGCCACGCGGTTCTCGTCGCGATCGCGAGCCTGGGGCTGTCGGCCTCGGCGGGCGACGGGGCCCGGGCTGCGCCGGCGGACGACCTCGGCCGCCGCGCGGAGGTCTACTACCACCTCCTGCGCGCGGGGCTCGCGCTCGGGCAGGGGAGGGCTGCGGAGACGGCCCTCGAGGTCGAGCGCGCGGTCGAGATGGACCCCACCTCCGCGGCGCTGCGCGGGGAGGCATCCGGCCTGCTCCTGCTCGCTGGACGGCGGGCCGATGCGGAGCGAGAGGCCCGGCGGGCTCTCGAGCTCGATGCTTCGCAGCCGGTGGCCCTGCGCGTGCTCGGGGACCTCGCCGCGGCGCGCGCCCTGGCATCGCGGGCCGACACGCGCAGCCGCGACGAAGCGATCCTCCACTACGAGAGGCTTCTGGCGAGCGGCGGAGCGGACGACCAAGTCCTGTGGACTCTCGCCCGCTTGAAGCTGCAGGCGGGGGACGGGAAGGGAGCGCTCGAAGCCGCCCGCCGGTACGCCTCGCGGCGGCCCTCGGATCCCTCGGCGACGCGCCTTCTCGTGGAGCTTCTGGTGCGCAACGGGCACCTCGAGCAGGCGCTGTCCGAGGTGGCGAGGGCGCTCGAGACGGAGCAGGCGGGCGAGGACCTCTTGCCGCTCGCCGGCGAGCTCGCCCGCCGGACGGGCTCGTGGGCCCCGGTGGAGGCCGCCTGTCGCAAGAGGCTCGAGTCGAGCCCGCAGGAGGTTTCCTCGCGTGCGCTGCGCGGCGAGGCGCTGTTCCGGCTCGGGCGGCCCCGCGATGCGGTCGCCGAGCTCGAGATCGTGGTCGCGCAGGCTCCCTCCGATCCGTACCCGCGCCTGCACCTGGCGATGGCGTACGCGGCGGCCGGCCGCTTCTCGGACGCCGTGTCCCTCGCCCGCGGCCTCGCCATCGAGTATCCCGACAATCCGACGCCGAAGCTCGTCGCGGCCGAGGTCCTCGCTCGGCAGGGCGATCTCGATGGGGCCCTGGAGGCCCTGGGCGATGCGCTCCGGGCGAGCGCGGGAGTCGAGCAGGAGGCGGCGGCCCGGCGGGACGAGATCCGTCGCCGGATGGCCTCCCTCGAGCTCGCCCGCAGCGACGTGGCGGGAGCGCGAAGGGCGCTCGATCAGCTCGACCGTCCCGACGACGTGGAGTCGCTGGAACTGCGCGCGCGAGTGGCCTTGGCGTCCTCCAGGTTCGCCGAGGCGCGTGCGGCGGCGCGGATGATTCGCGAGGCCGGGCAGGCGGGGCGGGCCGCCCTCGTCGAAGGAGAGATCCTCGCGCGCGAGGCGCGCGTGGGTAAGGCGCGAGACCGGTTCGCCGAGGCGGTGCGGTCCATGGGCAGCGCCGCGTGGGGAGAGGTGGCCGAGGCCTGGCGCAGGGCGGGCCGGGACGACCAGGCCGAGCAGGCGCTGCGGCGCTGGGTGGAGGCGGAGCCGGGCGGCGCCCATGCGCGCTTCCGCCTGGGCGCCTACCTCGAGCGCGTCGGCCGCTTCCCTGAAGCGGAGGCGGAGCTCAGGGAGTCGCTCCGGCTCGAGCCCGGGGATCCCGAGGTCCTCAACTACCTCGGCTACAGCCTCGCGGACAGGAACCAGAGCCTCGGCGAGGCGCTCGAGCTGATCCTGAAGGCGGTCGCCCTCGACCCGTGGAACGGGGCCTTCCTGGACTCGCTCGGGTGGGTCTACTACCGGCTCGGCCGGTACGCGGAGGCGAGGGAGCCGCTCGAGCGCGCCGCGAGAGAGCTGCCGAAAGATCCCACCGTCCTGGAGCACCTGGGCGATGTCTACCACAAGCTCGGGGACCGCGCGCGCGCCGCGGACCTCTGGCGACGCGCTCTCGAGCTCGGGCGGGACAAGTCCGACGAGCTCCGGGCCAAGCTCGCCGAGCTCGAAGCGGCCTCCTCGAGGTCACCGGCCGAGCCACGGCCTTGAGCCGTTCCGGCCTGTCGCGGCTGGCTGCGTGCGCGCTGCTGGGGGTGTGGGGCAGCGGCTGTGCCGGGCACCGAGCCGCCGAGCTCCGGGACCGGGGCGAGAGGCTCGCCTTCGGCATCTACCGTGGTGTGCTGGAGACCGACGGCGGCACCGAGGTCCGGTTCCGCCTCCTCCTCTACGCCGCGCCTCCGGACGCGCTCCATGCGGAGGTGCTGGGCCCGGTGGGCGGTGCGCTCTGGATCGTGGACGCGGGAGGGGGCAGGCTCGCGGTGACGGACGTCGCCGGCAAGGTCGCCTACGCGGGCCCGGCGGACTCGGGCGCCGTCGAGCGCGCGATCGGAGTACGGGCGACGCTGCCGGACCTGGTGGCGGCACTGCTCGGCGGACGGGCGCTGCCGGGCCCCCTCGAGATGGACCGCGCCCCCCCCGGCGCTTCCGGCCTCCCGCTCATCTTCGAGGTCCGGGAGGGACGCCGCGTTCTGCGGCTCGAGCGGAGAAGGCTCCGGTGGACCCGGCCATCGGGGCAGGTGGGCACCGGCGCGCCCCCCGATGGTCTGCCCGTCGAGCCGGTCTCCAACCTCCCGGCGCTCGAGGGCCCCGCCTTCGTGCGGTCGCTCGAGTCCGAGGGCGCCCAGGCGCCCTTCTGAGCGACCCCGACTCGCGCGCGATGGTCGCGGCCCCGACCGGGCCGATCGCCCGATGGGCGTTGACACGCCCACCCGCCGGTGTTAGCTTGAGGCGCCCTTCGGTAAACTGCACGGTGGAAAGGCTTTGTCTCCGCGAAGGGTGCCGGCGGCCGCCGGGGGAGACGAGGCATCTACGGCGCGGGAGACCGCTCGTCTCGGCAGCGCGATCAACGGGGGTGGGAGGATGGAGGTCACGCAGGTCCGCGTTTTCCCCGTGGAAGAGGAGAAGCTCAAGGGGTTCGCCTCGATCGTCTTCGACGACTGCTTCGTCGTGAGCGACATCAAGATCATCCAGGGCCCCAATGGCCTGTTCGTCTCGATGCCGAGCAAGAAGCGGAAGAACGGGACGTTCCGCGACATCGCCCACCCGCTCAACAGCGAGACCCGCAGGAAGATCGAGGAAAGCGTCATCGCCAAGTACCGGGAGGTGGTCACGGCGGGGGGCGGCGTTCTCGAGTACGACCTGCGTCCCTTGACGACCTTCGCCGATCGCGCCCTCGGCGGCGGCGAGCCAGGCGCGCTGCTCGAGGGCCCGGAGGACGGGGACGACTGGGCCTAGCACGCCGCTCTGTTGCCGCGGCCGGTCGCACGAATCGCGAGCATGCGCAACGAACTCAAGGTCTTTTCAGGGAACGGGAACCCGCGGCTGGCGCAGGCGATCTGCGAATACCTCGGCGTCCCCATCGGGCAGTGGAGGCTGACGCGGTTCAGCGACGGCGAGGTCTACTGCCAGATCCTGGAAAACGTCCGCGGCACGGACGTCTTCGTGATCCAGCCGACCTGCCACCCGGTCAACGAGAACCTCATGGAGCTGCTGATCGCGGTGGACGCCCTGAAGCGCTCCTCGGCTGCGCGCATCACCGCGGTCATCCCCTACTACGGCTACGCCCGCCAGGACCGGAAGGACAAGCCGCGCGTGCCGATCTCGGCCAAGCTCGTCGCCGACCTGCTGCAGGCGGCGGGCGTGCAGCGGATCCTGACCATGGACCTTCACGCTCCGGCCATCCAGGGCTTCTTCGACGTGCCGGTGGACCACCTGCTGGCGGCCCCGGTCCTGCTCGAATGGATCGAGCGGCAGAGGTTCGAGGCGCTCACGATCGTGGCGCCCGACGCGGGGGGCGTGGAGCGGGCTCGGTTCTTCGCGCGGAAGCTGCAGGCGGACCTGGTCATCATCGACAAGCGGCGCGTGGACGCGAACGTGGCCGAGACCATGAGCGTCATCGGAGAGGTGGACGGCGCGAGCTGCGTCGTCGTGGACGACATCGTGGACACCGGGGGGACGCTGGTCGGCACGGTTCGCGCGCTGCGCGCGAAAGGGGCCGCCCGTGTGGTCGCCTGCTTCACCCACGCGGTCCTGTCGGGCGCGGCGATGGGCAAGCTCCGCGAGAGCGAGGTCGGCACGGTCGTCGTCACGGACACGATCCCGCTGTCCGAAGAGAAAGCGATGGAGCCGAAGGTGGTCGTGCTCTCGGTGGCGCCGCTGTTGGGGGAGGCGATCGCGCGGATCCACAGCAACTCGTCGGTCAGCTCCCTGTTCGTGTAGCTTCCCCCGCCGCGGTGCGCTAGAGTCCCGGAGTCGTCGCTGCCCCGCGCGGGGAGCGACCGAGGAGCGCCCGAGCGATGAATCCGAGTCTCGTGATCGAGGTGGAAAGCCGTCAGGCGAGCGGCAAGAACGCCGCGCGGCGCCTCCGGCGGCAGGGCAGGATCCCCGGAATCGTGTACGGGCTCGACCGGCCTCCGTTTCCTGTGGCCGTGCCGCCCCGGAAGCTCGAGGAAGTTCTCCGGCTCGAGACGGGCCGGAACACGATCTTCACGCTGGCCCTGGCCGGGCAGGATCGCACGCGCGCGGTCATGATCCGCGACCTGCAGGCGGATCCCGTCACCGGGCGCATCGTGCACGTGGACTTCGTCCGGGTGGACTTGGCGAAGACCGTCACCGTCCGCGTCCCGGTGCGCCTCGTCGGGACACCCGTGGGGGTGAAGGTCGAGGGGGGGATCGTCGAGTTCTTGCGGCGCGAGGTCGAGGTCGAGTGCCTGCCCGGGGACATCCCCGAGCACCTGGACGCGGACGTTTCTCACCTGCACATCAACCAGCACGTCTCCGTGTCCGACCTCGTCGTGGGAGACAAGGTCAAGGTCCTGACCCCGGCCGACGAGGCGCTCGCCGTCGTGGCGCCGCCGCGGGTCGAGGAAGCCCCCGCCGCGGAGGCCGCCGAGGCCGCGCCGACCGAGCCCGAGGTCATCAGGAAGGGCAAGGAGGCTGCGCCGGGCGAGGAAGCCCCGCGCGAGGGCTAGCCCGTCGTTGAGGATCGTCTTCGGGCTCGGCAACCCGGGACGCCGGTACGAGGCGACGCGCCACAACCTCGGGTTCCGGGTCGTCGAGCAGCTCGCCGGTCGGGCGGGCCGCGGGCTCCCCGCGCCGGCCTCGCTGAAGCGGCTGGCCTGGGTCTGCGAAGCGGAGCTCGCCGGAGCCCGCGTCCTTCTCGCGCGCCCCCTCACGTTCATGAACGAGTGCGGGCGGGCCGCCGCCGCGCTCTGCGGCCACTACGGCATCCCCCCCGCGGACCTCGTCGCGGTCCACGACGACGCGGACCTCGAGCTCGGCCGGATCCGCGTGCGCGGCAGCGGGAGCGCCGGCGGCCACCGCGGCGTCGGCTCCCTCGTCGAGTCGCTGGGGACGGAGGCGTTCCCCCGGGTCCGTCTCGGCGTCAAGGGCCGCGGGCGAGCAGCCCGCGACCTGGCCGACTACGTCCTGGACGAGTTCGAGCCCGAGGAGGTTCCGGTGGCCGAGGCGCTCGTGTCGCTCGGCGCCGATGCGGTCGAAACGCTCCTGAGAGAAGGTCTGGAGGCCGCCATGCGCTCGTTCAACGGGAGGACCGCCGCCGGAGCGTGAAACCGGAGGGAGAGACCGTCTCCCGCGGTGGCGGCCGACCGGCGCGGGTGGTAGAGTGAGCCGCTCGCGCGAGCGACGAGCACGGCGCACCCCTCGCCCCCGGCCCGTCCGGGGGCGGAACGCCGGGAGGAGGTGCACGCGGGTGCCGACCTACGAGACCCTGTTCATCACGCTCCCCACGCTGACCGAGGACGAGGAGAGGGCCACCGTGTCGGCCATGGTCCAGGCCGTGGCCGACGGCGGCGGCCAGCTCGTCGCCGCCGAGCGGATGGGCCGCCGCCGGCTGGCCTACTCGATCCGGAAGTTCGACGAGGGCATCTACCAGCGGCTCCTCTTCGACGCGCCCCCGGAGCTGCCCCGCGAGCTGGAGCGTCGCGTCAGGATCTCGGACCGCATCCTCCGGCACCTGACCGTGCGCCTCGAGGAGGACTGGGCCGAGTGGGCGAAACAGCAGGCCGTGCGCGAGGCCGAGGCGCGAGCCGAGGCTGCGAGGGCGGCGGCCGAGGCCGCCCGGCAGACCGAGGAGGCTCGCGAGCGAGCGGAGGCC
>JBBIHW010000030.1:0-15109 GCA_037446795.1 Acidobacteriota bacterium | reverse complement strand
GCGGGCCGTCCCGCGCAGACCTGCCCCCGGCGGCGGCCGCCGCGCCCGCGAGGGTCGGCCCATCAACCCCCGGGGCGCGCCCGCATCTCGGGCTCGGGATCCACGCCCAGCGCGTCCGCGACGCGGTTGATGTAGTTGAAGTAGGAGATCACCTCGACGGCGTCGAGAATGTCCCGGTCGGCGAGCCCCACCGCGCGCAGGCGCTCGCAGTCGGCCCGCTCCATCCGCGCCGGGGTCCGCGTGAGCTTGTCCGCGAACTCGCACAGCGCGCGCTCCCGCTCGGTCAGCGCCGCGCCGCGGAAGTCCCGCTTGAGTGTCTCCACGAGCGCGTCGTTCCGGGTCTCGGCACGGAGATCCTCCCCGTGGGCCTCGGTTCAGTAGAAGCACCCGTTGGCCCGGGAGACCACCGTGGCGAGCATTTCCCGCTCGGCCCGCGACAGTCCCGAGGGGGCGCGCATCGTCGCGAGGTAGAGCTGGGTGCTCGCCCGCAGGGTGCGGGGGTTCAGGCTCTGGACCTTGAGGATGTTGAAGACCTTGCCGGCGCGGCGGACGGCGGCGTCGTACTCGGCCCGCAGCTCGGCGCCGGCATCGCCGGGCTCGACGGTCGCGATGTAGGCCATGGGATCGCTCCTCGTGTCGGACCCGCGCCGAGCCGCGGCGCGCGGGCGGGTCCGCTCCTCAAGAGTATCCCACTCACCGGCGCGCGCTGCCGGCGTCCCGCCGGCAGGGGGCTTCCCGGGGGACCCGTGCGTCTCGCGCGCGTCGGGCACGCTTGACGGGTCGGGACCCGCGGACAATAATCGGCCGCTTTCGCGGACCGCCGACGCGCGCCCTTCGGCTCCAACTCCCGGAAGCTCGGGACCCGTGAGTCCACGACGGCCGGAACACACCGGCATCGGCCGCAAGCAGCGCCTCCTGCTGTCGGCGGAGGCGCTGGGCCGCCGCCGCTACGGGGTCGTCTTCCTGGCGAGCTTTCTCGTGGTCCTGGCGGGCGGATGGCTCGGCTCGCGGCTGTCCGTCGAGTCGGACGTGCTCGAGCTGATCCCGAAGGGGAACGCGCAGGTGGACGCGTTCCGCGTCGCCCTTCGCCGGTTCGGCGCCATGGACTCCCTCCTGATCCTGCTCGAGGCGGGCGAGGAGGAGGGCCCCGAAGACCTCGAGGACTTCGCCGACCTGCTCGCGCGCGAGCTCGAGGCGCGGGAGGAGCTCGTCGAGACCGTCGAGTACCGGCTCGACCTCGAGGCGCAGGCCCCGGGGCCACTGTCCTCGAACGCGCTGCTCTACCTGCCTCCCGAGGCGCTGCCCGGGCTCGCGCGCAGGCTCTCCGACGAGGTCATCCGCGCCCGCGTGGGGGAGATCCGGGACCGGCAGCTGTCGCCCGCGGCGCTGCTGTTCGGGGAGCTCGACCGGAGGGACCCCTTCGGCCTCCTGGATCTGCTGGCCGAGCCGCTGCGGAAGCGTTCCGAGGCGCTGCGGTTCGACCTCTCCGACGGGTACTACCTGGCGCGGGACGGGCGCTCCCTGCTGCTCCTGGTCCAGCCCGCGCGCCCGTCCCAGGACCTCGACTTCGACAGGAGGCTGGTCGCCGCGACCCGAGAGGCGGCCGAGCGGGTGAAGGGGGCGCTGCGGAAGGAGCGCGCGGGCGGGTCGGAGGTCACCGTCCGCCTCGCGGGAAACCACGCGATCGCCCTCGAGGAATCGGAGCTCGTCGAGCGGACCGTGCAGCAGAACCTCCTCGTCTCTCTGCTCGCCGTGACCGCGCTCTACTGGCTGTGCTACCGCCGCTTCGCCGCGCTTTTCTATTCGGCGATCCCCCTGATGGTCGGCCAGGCGGCGAGCTTCGCGCTCGCGTACCTGGCTCTCGGGAGCCTGAACTCGGCGTCCGCGGCCCTGCCGGCCCTCCTCATGGGGCTCGGCACCGACTTCACGATCGTCATGTACGCGCGCTACGTGGAGGAGCGGCGGGCCGGGGCGAGCCTCGCCGAGGCGACCGAGGCGATGGTCGGCGAGACCGGTCTCGGCGTGTTCACGGGGGCCATCACGTCCGCGGGGACGTTCTACGCCATGTGCCTCGGCAGGTTCCGCGGCCTCGCCGACCTCGGCTTCCTCATCGGAACGGGGATCCTCCTCTGCGCCGTCGCGATCGTGTTCCTGCTGCCGGCGATGATCGCCTGGAACGAGGGGGCCCGCCGGCGTCGGGGCGGGGCCCCGCCGGGCCTGCACCTGCAGTCGTTCGGCCTCGAGCGGTTGATCCCGGTCTCGGCGCGCCACCCGCGCCTCGTGCTGGGTGCTCTGGCGATCCTGACCGCCGGGGCTGGAGCTGCCGCCGCGCGCCTCGAGTTCGACGAGAGCCTGTCCGCGCTGCGGAGCACGCGCTCGAGGTCGGCCGCCGCCATGGCGGACATCGCCGAGCGCTTCGGCGCCCCGGTCTCCTCCATGATGGCCGTCGCCGAGGGGAAGACCATCGAGGAGGCGCTCGAGAGGGCCGAGCGCGTGCGCGAGCGGCTGCGGCCGTTCGAGGTCGGGGGCACGGTCGGGTGGACGCAGTCGCTGCTCGACTATCTCCCCTCGCCCGAGCGTCAGGGCCGGGTCCTGGAGGAGCTCCGACGCGGCGCCGGGGACCGGTTCGACCCCGACAGGGTGCGGCGCGCGCTTCTGCAGGCGCTCGACGAGAGCGACATCCCCCGGGACGCCTTCGCGGAGCCGCTGGAGCAGATCGGCCGGCTCCTGCAGCCGGAGCGTGCGGTGCGGCTCGAGGATCTCGAGGCGCAGGGGCTCGGCCGCCTGCTCTCGAGGTACGTTCATCGGGACCCCGACGGCGTGCAGGTCGTGACGTACTTCTACCCGACCGACCCTCGCTTCCGCAGGCAGCCCCCGCCGGGGCTCGTCGAGGCGGTGACCGCGGGCGAGCCGGGGATTGCCGTCACCGGGACGAACATCGCGGGGATCGAGCTCCGGAAGCTGCTGCGGCGCGACGCCGCCGTCGCGGTCGGCGCCGGTTTGCTCCTCGTCTTCCTGTTGCTCCTGGTGGACTTCCGCGACCCTCGACTCTCGGTCGTGGCCATGAGCCAGCTGCTGGCCGGCGTCGTGCTGATGTTCGGCCTCATGAGCGCCTGCGGGATGTCGCTGAACTATGCCAACGCGTTCGTCGCGACCATGATCCTCGGGGTCGGGATTGACTACAGCATCCACCTGGTCCACCGGATCCACGTGGAGGGGAGCGCCGCCGGGCCCGGGGTCCTCGAGACGGGCAAGGCGGTGGTTCTCGCGGCGCTGACCAACGTGGCCGGGTTCGGCACGCTCGGCCTCGGGAGCTACCCGGCCATGAGGAGCTTCGGGCTCGCGGCGCTGCTCGGCTCGGCGGCCTGCCTGCTCACGGCGCTGACGCTCGTCCCGGCGGCGATGGCCGTGTGGCGTGGCGGGGAGGGCGGCCGGCCTTGAGCCTGTGGCTCGCGGTCGTCCTCGGCGTCGTCGAGGGGCTCACCGAGTTCCTGCCGGTGTCCTCCACGGGGCATCTGATCCTCGTCTCGCACCTCGCCGGGCTCGAGGGCCGGCGGGCCGAGGTGTTCGAGATCTTCATCCAGCTCGGTGCGGTGCTGGCCGTCATCGCCGAGTACCGGTCCGTGCTCCTCGGCGTCGTCCGGGACGTCGCGGGGCGGTCCGAGGGGAGGCGCCTCGGCCTCGCCCTCGTGGCCGGGTTCCTGCCGGCGGGCCTGGCGGGGTTCGCCCTCCACGGACCCATCTCCGAACGGCTGTTCCATCCCGGCGGCGTGGCCTCGGCCCTCGTGGCGGGGGCGGTCCTCATCTTCTGGATCGAGTCGCGGCCGAGGCGGGCCGCCGTGCGGTCGGTCGAACAGGTCGGCCTGCAGGAGGCGCTGTGGATCGGCCTCGGCCAGTGCGCCGCGCTCTGGCCCGGCTTCTCGAGGTCCGCCGCGACGATCCTGGCCGGTCTGCTCGTCGGGCTCGACCGCAGAACCGCGACCGAGTTCTCCTTCCTTCTCGCGATCCCGACCCTCGGGTCGGCGACGGTCTACGAGCTGCTCGAGAACGCCGACGCTCTCGAGCCCGGCGACGGAGGCGCCCTCGCGCTGGCCTTCCTCGTGTCCTTCGCCGTGGCCTGGGCGGCCGTTCGCTGGCTCCTGCGGTTCGTCGCGACCCACGACCTGCGTCCGTTCGCCTGGTACCGGCTCGCGCTCGGGGCCGCGGTGTTCCTCGTGCTCTGGGCGGGCCGTTGATCGAGGAGGGTCCCGCCATGGCGAAGACGACCGCGTCGCAGCACGGGCTGGGCGACATGGAGGCGGCCGAGTTCCGCGAGGCCGCCGCCCGCGTGGCTGCGATGGTTTCCGAGTACCTGGAGCGCCTCGAGGGCTACCCCGTGCTTCCTGCGGTCGAGCCCGGAGAGGTGCGCGCGCGGCTGCCCGCTTCCCCGCCGCAGGGGCCCGAGCCGATCGAGGCGATCCTCGAGGACTACCGGACCCTGATCGAGCCCTGGGTCACGCACTGGCAGCACCCGATGTTCCTCGCCTACTTCCCCAGCGTGGCCTCCGGGCCCGGGATCCTCGGCGAGTGGCTCGCAGCCGGCCTGAACTCCAACGTGATGTTCTGGCGGAACGCGCCCGCCTCCACCGAGCTCGAGGAAGTTGTCGTCGGCTGGCTCCGGCAGATGCTGGGCCTGCCGGACAGCTTCGACGGGATGTTCACGGACACGGCCTCCGTCTCCACGCTCCTCGCGCTCGTGGCCGCCCGGCACGCGGTCCCCGGGCTCGCGGCCCGCGAGGAGGGGCTCGCCGGCCGGCCGGGGATCGGGAGGCTACGCCTCTACGCCTCGGAGGAGGCGCACATCTCCGTCGAGAAGGCCGCCGTCGTGGTCGGCGCGGGCCGGGCCGGCCTGCGCAGGATCCCCGCGGACGGCGACTACCGCATGCGCCCGGATCTTCTCGAGGCCGCCATCGCCGAAGACCGCCGGCTGGGGTGGCTTCCCTTCGCCGTCGTGGCGACGGCCGGGACGACGTCCTCGACGAGCGTGGACCCGATCGGCGCCATCGCCTCGGTGTGCGAGCGGGAGGGCCTGTGGCTGCACGTGGACGCGGCCTACGCCGGCGTCGCCGCCCTGCTGCCCGAGTGCCGCAGCCTCTTCGCCGGGTGGGAGCGGGCCGACTCGATCGTCGTGAACCCCCACAAGTGGATGTTCACGCCCTTCGACGCCTCGCTGCTGCTGTTCCGCCGGCCCGAGACGTTCCGCGGCGCCTTCGGCCTGAGCTCGGACTACCTGCCCCCGCCCGGCGCCGAGCGCGCCCACGACTACTACCAGTACGGCATCCAGCTCGGCCGGAGGTTCCGCGCCCTCAAGGTGTGGATGCTCGTGCGGTGGTTCGGTGTCGAGGGGATCGCGTCGCGCCTCCGGGAGCACTGCAGGATGGCGCGGGAGTTCGCCTCGTGGGTGGACGCCGATTCCGATTGGGAGCGCCTCGCTCCCGTCCCGTTCTCCACCGTTTGCTTCCGGTACCGCCCGCGGGAGCTCGGCGGGGACGATCCCGACGCCGCCGCGAGGCTGGATGCGCTCAATGCGAGGATTCTGGAGGAGGTCAACCGCAGCGGCCGCGCCTACCTGTCCCACACCCGCCTGCGCGGCCGCCATGCGCTGCGGGTCGCCTTCGGGAACCCGCGAACCACGATGGAGCACGCGAGGCGGTGCTGGGACCTGCTGCGGTGGGCGGCGAGGCGGGCGTGAGTCCGCCCGGCCGACGCGCTGCGCGTGGCGGGAGAGGACGACCGAGCCTTTGCGCGGTGTGCGGAAGCAGGGCGGGGGTTGACATCGCACAGGGCGTCGCATAGGCTCGAACGGGTCCGTGGCCTCACCGAGTTCGAGCGGGGATTCGCGCAGGAAGGGCCCTTGCGGCATCCGGTGCGCGGCCCCGACGAGGCGCGTGAGGCCGAGGGTCGGTCGAGAGGAGCACGTCAGGGTCCGGTGAACGGCCTCGCCCCCGGTCGTGCCGCAAGGAGTGTTCGATGGGTACCAGGCTCTTCGTGGGCAACCTGCCCTTCAGCGCCACCGAGCAGGAGATCCGCGAGCTGTTCGAGCAGGACGGCCGGAAGGTGCTCGAGGTCAAGCTGATCACCGATCGCGAGACCGGACGCCCGCGCGGCTTCGGCTTCGTCGAGATGGGCAGCCAGGACGACGCGGACGCGGCGATCCGGGCGCTCAACGGGAAGCCCTTCGCGGGGCGGAACCTGACGGTGAACGAGGCCCTCGAGCGCGAGCGAAGGGGCGGAGGGAGCACGGGCCGCCACCGCGGCGGCTACTGACCTCCCCGCGCTCGGCCGCCCCCGCCGAGGCGCGTCCGCTGCTGCCTCGGGCGCCCGCTTGCGCCCCCGCGGGCTACCACCGAGCCAGCTCGCGCAACGCCTGGGCGATGGCCTCCTGCGAGGGAAGGATCGCCGCTTCCAGGCTCGGCGCGTAGGGCGGAAAGCAGTCCACGGCGGCCACCCGCCGGACCGGGGCGTCGAGGTCGGCGAAGCAGTCCGAGCCGATGCGGGCCGCGATCTCGCCCCCGAAGCCGCCGGTCAGGATCGCCTCGTGCACGACGATCGCCTTGCCGGTCCTGCGGACCGACTGGAACACGGCCTCCTCGTCCCAGGGCACCAGCGTCCTCAGGTCCAGGACCTCGACCGAAACGCCTTCCGCCTCGAGCTCGGCGGCCGCCCTCAGGCAGCGGTGGACGCCGCTGCCCCAGGTGATCGCCGTCAGGTCCGTGCCCTCGCGCGCCACCCTCGCCTTGCCGAACGGGATCAGGTAGTCCGCATCGGGCTCGACCGACTTGGAGAACACCTGCCGGTAGAGCCCCTTGTGCTCGAAGAAGATGACGGGGTCGTCCATGCGGCAGGCGGTCTTGAGGAGGCCCTTGGCGTCGGCGGCGTTCGAGGGGTACGCGATGAGCCAGCCGGGCGTGTGGATGTAGAGCGCCTCGGGGCTCTGGCTGTGGTACGGGCCGCCGCGGATGTACCCTCCGGTCGCCATGCGGACGACGAGCGGGCAGCTCCAGGCGCCGCCGCTTCGCCAGCGCAGCGTCGGGATCTCGTTCCGCATCTGCATGAAGGCCGGGAAGGAGTAGTCGGCGAACTGGATCTCGACGACCGGCTTGTAGCCGCCGAGCGCCATGCCCATCGCCACGCCCACGATGGTGGCCTCGGCCAGCGGGGAGTTGTGCACGCGGCCGGGGAACGCCTCCGTGAGGCCCCGCGTGACGCCGAACACGCCTCCCTTGGGGTCCTGGATGTCCTCGCCCCACATCACGATGCGCGGGTTGCGCTCCATCTCCTCCCGCAGGGCGTGGTTCAGGGCGTCCACCATCGTGATGGGCTGCTCGGAAATGGGCCGTGGGGCGCGCTCGGCGACGACCGGCGTGGTTGCGCTGGTGATGTCCATGGCGGCGGTCGCGGGGTCGGGGACCGCCGCCGCGTCGGCCTCGTCCGCCGCCCGGTCCACCTCCGCCTGCACCTCGGTGTGCATCCGGCGGATCGCCTCCTCGTCAATCAGGCCCCAGGACAGCAGGCGCCCGGCGGTGTAGGTCATCGGATCTTTCTTGCGGATCGCTTCCAACTCCTCCTCGGTGCGGTACCTGGTCTGGTCGTCCGAGGAGGAGTGGGAGTCGAGCCGCTCGACGTGCGCCTCGACGAGCAGCGGCCCCGCGCCGCGGCGAATCTCGGCGACGAGGGGCCGCAGGGTGCGGTACATGTTCGTGAAGTGGAGCCCGTCCACCTCGATGGAGCGCATGCCGAAGCCGGAGGCGATGGTGTGGACCTCCGAGGCGGTCTGCTGGGCCTGGGGAACGCTGATGGCGTACCGGTTGTTCTGGATCACGAAGAGGACCGGCAGCTTCTCGCGCGTCGCGTAGTTGAGCGCCTCGAAGAACTCGCCCTCCGACGTCGCCCCTTCGCCCGAGGACACGTAGACCACCTCGTCCCGCCCGTCGAACTTCACCGCCTTCGCCATCCCCACGGCTTGGAGGAACTGGGTGCCGGTGCAGGCGGTGGGGGACACGACGCGCAGCGCGCGGCTCGAGAAGTGCTCGCTCATGTTCCGGCCGCGACCGCAAGGGTCGTCGGCCTTGGACAGCATGTGGAGGAAGATGTCCGCGAGGGGCATGCCGAGTCCGACCATCAGGGCCTTCTCTCGGTAGTACGGGAAGAACCAGTCCTTGCCCGCCTCGAGCAGCATCGCCACCGTGATCTGGACCTTCTCGTGGCCCCGCGTGGAGGCGTGGAAGGAGATCTTGCCCGCCCTCACGAACCGCTTGCAGCGCTCCTCCACGTAGTACACCGTGAGCATCTTGCGGAACAGGTCGAGATAGAGCTCCGCGGGCAGCTCGGGGCGGCGAGCCGGAGCCGGCGGCGCGGGCCGCGGCAGGTCCCCTGCGAGGCTCTTTCGGGTCATTCCCTCCTCCCTCGGGGAGCCTCGGTCGTGGCTCCCGCATCGCGGCTATCATGACGACAAGCCCGCCGGTTTTCAAATCTCGCGCGCTTGTCGGCGCGGGAGGCCCGTGCGAAGATGCCGGCCCTCATGGATTCGTCCATCCCCGATTCCCGCGACGGCCTCCGGACCGAGGTCCCCGGGCGGCCTCTGGTCCTGGTCGCCATGGGGGGGCACGCTTTCATGAGGCCCGGCGAGCGCGGCACGATCGAGGACCACGAGCGCAACGCCGACGCCATCGCGGCCCTCCTCATGATGCTGATCGAGCGCGGCTACCACCTGGTCGTCACCCACGGCAACGGCCCGCAGGTGGGAAGCCTCCTCCTCCAGCAGGAGCTCTCGCGCGAGGAGGTCCCCTCGATGCCGCTCGATGTGCTGGTGGCGATGACCGAAGGCAGCCTCGGCTACGTCCTCCAGCAGAGCCTCCTAAACCAACTGCGCCGGCGCGGGGTGCGCCGCTACGTGGTCACCGTCGTCACCCAGGTGCTCGTGGACGAGGACGACCCGGCCTTCGGGGAGCCCACGAAGCCCATCGGCCCGTTCCTGACGCTGGAGGAGGCCGAGCGGCGCCGGAACACCCTGGGATGGCGGATCGTCGAGGACGCCGGCCGCGGCTGGAGGCGGCTCGTCCCCTCTCCGCGACCGGTCCGCGTCGTGCAGCGCGACATGATCCGGGAGGCGGCGCGCGCCGGACACATCGTGATCGCCTGCGGCGGCGGCGGCATCCCGATCCACCGGACCCCGGACGGCCGCTACGAAGGGGTGGAGGCGGTCATCGACAAGGATCTGACCTCGAGCGTCCTGGCCTCGGACATCGGCGCCGGCCTGCTGGTGATCCTCACCAACGTCGCTCACGTCTACGTGGATTTCGGCCGTCCCGGGCAGCGACCGCTCGGCGCCGTGACCCTGGACGAGATCGAGCGGCTGCACGCGGAGGGACACTTCCCGCCGGGCAGCATGGGGCCGAAGGTCGAGGCCGTCATTCGCTTTCTTCGTTCCGGCGGACGCCGGGCGATGATCACGAGCCCGGAAAGCCTCGGCCCGGCGATCGAGGGCAGGGCCGGCACCCACGTCGTCGGGGGGATCTGAGCGGCGGCGCCGGGCGGGGGCTTCGGACAAGCGGAGGCGCGATGAGGGCCGGGTTCTGGCTGGCGGGGATGGTGGCGGCGGCCGCGGGGGCAGGGGGACGGGCCGAGCAGCCGGGCGCGCCGATCGCGCTCGCCGTGGATCTCAGGGAGGCGCCCCGCAGGATCCTCCACTCCCGTCTCTCGATCCCCGCTGCGCCAGGGCCCCTCACGCTCCTCTACCCGAAGTGGATCCCGGGCGAGCACGGACCGACGGGGCCGGTGGTGGACCTCGCGGGGTTGCGGATTTCGGCGGGGGGGAAAGCCCTCGACTGGAGGCGCGATCCCGGGGAGATGACCGCCTTCGGGGTGAACGTCCCCGCAGGCGCGACGAGCGTCGAGGTGGAGCTGGACTTCCTCTCCGCGCCGGGCGAGGAGGGCTTCTCGGCGGGCGGCTCGGCCACGGAGCGCCTGGCCGTCCTCAGCTGGAACCAGGTCGTGCTCTACCCGGCGGGGCGCTCGGCCGACGAGATCCGCTTCGCCCCGAGCGTGCGCCTGCCGGAGGGATGGACGGCGGCCACGGCCCTCGAGCCCGAGCGGGAGAGCTCGGGCGAGATCGTGTTCGAGCCGGTCAGCCTCGCGACGCTCGTGGACTCGCCGCTGATCGCCGGCGTGCACCGCCGCAGCGAGCCTCTCGCGCCCGACGTCACGCCCGAGCACCGGCTGGAGATCGTCGCGGACAGCGCCGAGGCGCTCGAGCTCCCGCCGGAGACGCTCTCGGCGTACCACCGGCTCGTCCGGGAGGCTCTGGCGCTGTTCGGGGCCAGCCACTATCGCCGCTACCGGTTCCTGCTCACGCTGAGCGACCGGGTGGCGCGGTTCGGGCTCGAGCACCACGAGTCCAGCGACAACCGCTCGTACGAGCGAGCCCTGCTGGACCCCCGGAAGCGACTGCTGATGGCCGGCCTGCTTCCCCACGAGCTCGTCCACTCGTGGAACGGGAAGTACCGCCGGCCGGCCGACCTCGCTGCAGGAGGGTTCGACCGGCCGTTCCGGACCGAGTTGCTGTGGGTCTACGAGGGCCTGACCAGCTACCTGGGCGACGTCCTCGCGGCCCGCAGCGGGCTGATGACGGCCGAGCAGTTCCGGGAGAACCTGGCCATGGACGCGGCGGACATGGACCACCGGGCCGGGCGCGCGTGGAGGCCGCTGCTGGACACGGCGGTCGCAGCCCAGCTTCTGTACGGGGCGAGGGAGGACTGGACGAGCTGGCGGCGCGGCGTGGACTTCTACGCCGAGTCGGGGCTGATCTGGCTCGAGGCGGACGTCCTCATCCGCGAGAGGACGAACGGCTCCCGCTCCCTCGACGACTTCTGCAGACTCTTCTTCGGCGGCGAGAGCGGTCCGCCGCGCGTGGTTCCGTACACGGAGGAGGACCTCCTCGACGCGCTCGGGCGCGTGGCGCCGCTGGACTGGCGCGAGTTCTTCGAGGCGAGGGTCAAGCGCACAGCGCCGCGCGCCCCGCTCGGTGGGATCGAGAGCGCAGGCTGGCGGCTCGCCTACACCGAGAAGCTGCCGGAGCGGCTCGAGGCGATCGAGGCGGTGCGGAAGCTGACCGACCTCACGTACTCGCTCGGCCTGGTTCTGGAGGAGAGCGGGACGGTGCGGGACGTGGTCCCGGGCCTTCCCGCCGCGCGGGCCGGTATCGCGCCCTCCATGAAGCTGCTGGCCGTGAACGGGCGGCGCTGGTCGAAGGAGATCCTGAGGGAAGCGCTCCGGAAGGCGCGATCGAGCCCCGAGCCGATCGAGCTGCTCATGGAGAACGGGGAGTTCCTGAGGAGCTTTTCCGTGGATGACCACGGAGGCGAGCGCTATCCCAGGCTCGAGCGGGATCCGGAAAAACCCGACGTGCTCTCCCGCATCATCGCGCCGCGGGCGGGCTGACGCTCGGCGGCGTCTCGGTCCGGTTTGAACGGGCCGCCCGATTGCAGTACATGTATCCGTCGAGAGCGCACCGGCTCCCGATGAGCGAGCCCAGGAGGTAGCGGCCCATCCCGGAAGTCCACGGCCACCTGCTCGGTCTGTCCGCCGCCGAGCGGCGCCGGCTCGAGCGCCTGTACCGGAGGCGGGTTCCTCCCAGCCAGTTCCTGACGCACGAGCTCGCCCGCGAGCTCGCCGAGCTGAGCCACGGCATCCACCGCCGCATCTGCCTTCTCGTGGACCGCGCCGGCAAGGTGGAGGCCGTCTCGGTGGGCGACGCGCGCAGGCTCCTCATCCCGCGCCAGCCGAGCGCGCCCGCAGGTCGCTCTCGCTTCTGTACCCTGAGGCTCGTCGGCACGCAGCTCGGCGACGCCCCGCTCACGCCGACCGAGCTCGCGCCGCTCGCCCTTCACCGGCTCGACGCCCTGGCCATCGTCGCGGCGACCGAGACCGGGGAGGCCGGCCCGGTCCGGATCGCACACCTCCTGCCGGCCGAGGAACGCCTGCAAGACTCGAGCGGAACGCCGGAGGGCCGGTCACCCGACTCCGCCCGGCCTCCCGGCTTCGTCCGGCCGCGGCCGATGAACGGCCGGTCGCGCCGAGGGCGCGAGCCCCAGGACGTCGTGGCCGACGGCGAGCGCTACCGGGTCTTCCCGCCGCGGCCGGCCTCCGAGCTCGACGAGGACTTTCTCGAGCTGATCCGCGCCCTCGAGGAGGAGTTCGAGCGGCGGCGCGAGCGGACGCGGCAGGTCGGCCGGGCCGGCCGCGCCATCCTGGTGCACGTCACCACGGCGAGCCGCGCCGCGGCGGAGGAGTCGGTGGAGGAGCTCGACGAGCTCGCCGCCTCGAGCGACCTCGCGGTGGTGGACCGGATCGTCCAGAGGCGCCCGGCTTACGACCCGCGAACGCTCATGGGAGCGGGCCGTCTCGAGGACCTGATCATCCGGGCGCAGCGCCTGCAGGCCGACTTCATCGTCGTGGACCAGAACCTCACCCCTGCGCAGGCGCGGGCGATCGCCGAGGCCACAGACCTCAAGGTCGTGGACCGCTCCCAGCTCATCCTGGACATCTTCGCCCGGCGGGCCAGGACCCACGAAGGGAAGATCCAGGTCGAGCTGGCCCAGCTCAAGTACCTGCTGCCCCGGCTCATGAGCCGGGGCGCCTCGGGGCTGTCGCGTCTGATGGGCGGGATCGGCGGCCGGGGGCCGGGCGAGCAGAAACTGGAGACCGACCGGCGCCGCGTGCGCGACCGCATCAAGAACCTCGAGAGGATGCTCGAGGGCGAGCGCCGGCGGCGCGAGCAGCGCCGCGCGCGGCGGAGGGACCGCGACGTGCCCGTCGTCTCCCTCGTCGGGTACACGAACGCGGGCAAGAGCACGCTGCTGAACGTCCTGACCCGCAGCGACGTGTTCGTCGAGCCGCGCATGTTCGCCACGCTCGATCCGTCGAGCCGGCGCTTGAGGCTGCCGCGAGAGCGCGAGGTGGTGATCAACGACACGGTCGGCTTCATCCGGGATCTGCCCAAAGACCTCGTGGCCGCCTTCCGAGCCACCCTGGAGGAGATCGAGGACTCGGACCTCCTGGTCCATCTCGTGGACGGCGCCCACCCGCAGTACGAGGCTCACATGCTGGCCGTGGAGCGGATCCTCGGGGAGCTCGGCTACCTGGGGATCCCGCGCCTCGTCGTCTTCAACAAGGCGGACCTGGTCCCGGCCGAGCAGCGCGCCGCGCGGACGACGGGCCGCGACGGGCTGTGGATCTCGGCGAAGACCGGGCAGGGGATCGGCGAGCTGCTGCGGAGGATGGACGAGGCCCTCCCGGCAGCGGCCCGAGCCGGAGCCCACGCGCAGGTCCGCTGAACCCCCTCGCATCGTACGTCCGGAACCGGTGGGGCTGCCGCGAGGCGAACTCCGATCGCCGGGCGGGGGATCCTCGCTCGGCGATGGTTTTCTTCTCGACAGGGGGCGTGGCCCGCCGGGATCTTCCGCGGCGCGGTCGAGCGCGACGCGGCGCACCTCCGCATCGCGCCGGTCGATCGGCTGGTCCGCCAGCTCTCGAAGCGGCCTCCGGAGCCGGCGAGAACGGCCTGCTTCGGACGGGGCGGGTCCCCGAGGTCTAGGCCTCCTGCTCCCTGAACTCGCCCGCGAGCCGCGTGAAGAGGCTCAGGCCGACCACCGCCGCCACCATGTGCGCCGCAAGGGCGTACCACACGTACTCCGGGTGCCCCGCCGACGCGAACGTGCCGAACAGGGTCGTGTACGTCACCCCGCTCAGCGTGCCCCCGATGCCGACCGCCAGGAAGTTGGAGCCCATGTAGAGTCCGGCCTTCTCCTTGGGCGCGATCCACGTGATGTACTCCTGGATGCGGGGCGAGGCGACCATCTCGCCGACGGCGAACAGGAGGATCCCGGCGAACACCAGCGTCGCCGTCGAGAAACTCGCGAAGCCGAGAACGAGGAAGCCGGCGCCCGACACGAGCAGCCCGAAGAGGAACGACGGCATCGGGCGGAACCTCTCCGCGATGCGCGACACGAGCACCTGGAGGATCATGATGATGTAGCCGGTGTGGGAGATCGTCTCGCCGAGGATCCGCCTCACGCCCTGCCCGTCCTCGTGGGAGAAGAATCCGGCGACCGTCGTCCCGAAGACCGCCCGCAGGTCGAGGTACAGGCGCGCCGTGTCCACGTGCCGGTCCACGTAGAGGGCGCACAGGTTGAAGAAGGCCCAGAACGGGAGCCAGAAGAGCACGCCGAGGAGGACGAGGAAGGCGGCGAACCTCAGGTCCGAGAGCACGGTGCCGATCTCGCGCATCTTCCCCGCGAGGGTCGTCCCTTCGATGTCGCGCTCCGGCTCCTCGTAGAAGAACACGGTGATCACTAGCATGAGGCCGATGGCCGCCGCGGCGGCGAAGAAGGCGTAGTCCCAGGAGATCGCCCGCAGGTTGCCCGCGATGATCGGTCCGAACGAGCCCCCGACGTTGACCATCGCGTAGAAGATCCCGAAGCCGAGGGTCTTGTTCGTCCGGTCGGTCACGGCGCGCACCGTGCCGGAGATCAGCGGCTTGAAGATGCCGGCCGCGAGCCCGATGCTCAGCATCGTCAGGACGATGCCCGAGTAGGACTTGGTGGCGATGAGCAGCAGGATCGAGGGGAGGTAGGCGAGGTAGGAGACGACGAGGACCTTCTTGAAGCCGAGCCGGTCGGCGAAGCTACCCGACACGACGGGCACGAAGTACGACAGGCACAGGAACAGGGTCTGCACGACCCCGAGCTGGGCGCGGGTGTAGCCGAGCTGCTCCATGTAGATGCCGAAGCCGAAGTAGATCCCGTAGTAGGCGAAGCGCTCGAGCACCTCCACCGCGTTCGCGACCCAGAAGACGGGCGGGAACCGCGTTCTCGCCACCATGGCACCTCCCGCGCGCGAGCGGCGGATTGTAGGCCCGAATCCTCCCGTCCGGCCGCTCGCTCCGTTCCGGGGGCCTTTCGGCCGCACGCTCCCCCGCAGGGGTCCGCCCCGAGGGCGGCGCTTGGACCATAAAGGTCTAGTTGCAAACCGCCCGGCTGGGGGTAAACTTCCAGTCCTGTCTAGTCCAAGA
>JBBIHW010000029.1:0-16321 GCA_037446795.1 Acidobacteriota bacterium | reverse complement strand
CGGTCGCGGCCGGCTAGCGCCCGCTGCCCGGGCGGTGACCTCGGGGCCGCGACCGGGCGGCGATGGAGGGGTGCGCGCCTGTGCCCTTCTCGACGCGCGGCGGCTCGGCCCGCCTCGACGTGGCGCGCGACAGCTTTCCCAGAAGCACGTTCAGCGGATGGCTTCGGGCAAGGAAGCCGAGAGGCGGCCGGCGCCTCCGGCCCATCCGCTCGAGCTCCCGGCGCAGTCCCGGGTGGCCGGGCTGGAGGCTGTAGCCGCGGGAGAACGCCTCGTAGGCTTCCTTTCTCCTGCCCGCCGCGAGCAGCAGGCAGCCGAGGTTGTGGTAGAGGTCCGGATTGTAGAACTCGAGCGTCGTGGCCTCGCGGCAGACGCGAATCGCCTCTCTCATGCGGCCCGCCTCGAGGCCGAGGCACAGCCCGTAGAAGGAAAGGTACCGGGGCTGCGGGACGGCGACCCCCCGGCGCCGCTCGATCTCGAGCGCCGCCTCGAACAGGGCCATGGCCTCGCGCAGGCGCCCCGCCTGGAGGGCCTCGAGGCCGCGGTCGAAGCTCTTCTCGGCACTGCGGACGAGCATCGGGTCTCTCCATCTCCGCGCGCGAGCGCGGCTGTGGAGAAATATCGGGCGCCGGCGACCCGGTCGGCGATCGCTTCTTTCGTGCGTGCGATTACGCGATTGTTCCCGGGATCCGGGACCGGGGCGAGCTCAGCTGCTCACCTGCTCGACGAGCGCCTCGTTGATCTCCACGCGGTAGGACGACCCCCTGAGGCCCTCGAGCAGGGAATCGAGGAGCTCGGAGCGGCGCCGCTCGAGGAGCTCCGCCCTCAGGCTCTCTTTCTGCGCGGCGAAGCGCACCGGGTCGAAGGAGCTCCGGGCCGTCACCTCGAAGATCACCGCCCCCCCATCCACCGCCGCCACGCCCACCGAGCCTGGGCCGACGCCCGGGGCGAACAGCGCGCGCTCGAGTTCCGCCGACCGGCCGATCCCCGCGACGGCCTGCCCCTGCGCGACGTCCCGCGCGGTCTGAACGGTCTTCCCGAGCGCCTTGGCGGCTCCCGAGACCTTGCCTGCCGCGGACAGGGCGCGGCGCGCCGCGGCGAGCGCACTCTGGCGTGCGCGCTCGTTCAGGACGTCGCTGCGGACGCGCTCCCGGACTTCCGCGAGCGGCGGCAGCGAGGCGGGCACGTTCTCGACCACGGTCGCGATCGCCATGCCGCGCGCGACGCCGAGCGGGGCGCTGGTCTCGCCGGGCGCCATCCGGAACACGGCGTCCACGAACTCGGGCGAGGGCCCGAGCTCGGCAAGCGCCTCGCCCCGGACCACGACCTTTTCCTCGACGCGCAACCCCTCGGCCGCGGCGACGGAGTCGAGGTCCGAGGGCTTCGCGATGCGGTCCCGCAGGCGCTGCGCTTCCGCCTGGACCGCCTGCTGGGAGCGCTGGACCTGGAGCTGGCGGCGGATCTGGTCGCGGACCTCGGCGAGCGGGATCGCCCCCGCAGGCCTGGCCCCGAGGACCTCCACGACGTGGAAGCCGAAGTCGCTCTCGACGACGGGGGCGAGCTGCCCGGTCGGGGTCTCGAAGGCCGCCTTCTCGAACGCCGGCACCATCTGGCCGCGCCCGAACCAGCCGAGGTCGCCGCCTTGCTCGGCCGAGGCCGGATCCTGGGACATGGCGCGCGCCAGCGTTGCGAAGTCCTCGCCCGCCTCGACCCGCTTGCGAACCGACTCGGCCAGGTTCCGGATGGACAACCGGTCCGCTTCCGAGGCCCCGGCGGGCACGCGGAACAGGATGTGCCGGGCCCGTCGCTGCTCGGGGTGGTGGAAGGAGGCCTCGTTGGCCCGGTAGTAGCTCTCGATCTCGGTGTCGGCGATCTGGACCTTGGCGGCCTGCGCCTGGCGGTCCACCAGCAGGTAGCGGATGCGCCTGCCTTCCCCCCGCCGGTAGCGCTCCGGGTGGGAGCGGTACCAGGCTTCCGCCTCGGCGTCGGAGACCGCCATTGCGTACTGCTGCTCGCCCAGGGGAAGCAGCACGTAGTCGAAGGAGATCCTCTCGCTGCGGGCCCGCTCGATCCGCTCCACCTCCGCGTCGCTCACGTCCGCCGGCTCGGTCACCAGGTGGATCCACTTCTGGATGGCGATCTCCTGTCCGAGCCTCCGCTCGAAGTCCTCGATCCCGCCGTCCCAGACTCGCCGGATCACGGCCTTGTATCGCTCGGTCCCGATGAACTGCCCGGTCTCGTCGCGAAACGCGGGGTGGGAGAGGATGCGCTCGCGCAGCTCGTCGTCGGTGGCGGCGATCCCGAGCTTGCGGGCCTCCTCGAGCATGATGCGCTGGTCCACGAGACGCTGGACCACCTGGCGGCCGACCTGGAGCTGCTTGCGGATCTGCTCGTACTGTGCGCCGAACATGCGGCGGTAGCGGTCGTCCTCTCTGCGGGCCTCGGCGAAGAACTCCTGAGCGAGGATCGGCTCTCCGTTGACCCGCGCCGCCCAGGCGTCGCTCGCCGCCCCGTTGCCCTGGAAGTAATACCCGAGGTAGAGGAGCATCGAGAGCGCGACGAGGACGAGCAGCCACTTGAGGTGGCGCAGGTTCTCCCGCATCAGGTTGAGCATCGGCTCGGGGCTCCTTTCCGGTCGAGGGGAGAGTCTAGCGAACCATGGAATCTGCAGGCAAGGCACGCCGAACCGATTCTGCCACGGCCCGGATGGGGGGGCGCGGTCTGTTCCCGGGCGGGCGGGCTCGTGGTAGAGTCCGGGGCCGGCCGGGAGCCCCGGTGGGCCCCAGCCGGGAGTTTCACCTGCGCGCATGGCGAGCAAGCCGTCCAAGTCCAACGTCATCCTGGATTGGTTCACGGTCACGTACCGGAGCGTGTACCTGGCGGTGGGAGCCCTGCTGCTGGTGCTCGCCGTCGCCGGAGGGTCGTCCTACTACGTGCTGGTGTACCGGCCGAGGGCGGAGGCCGAGGCGGCGATCCTGCGTGCCTCGAGGCGCCTTGCGGAAGCCGGGCAGCACCGCGGCCAGCCCCGCCTCGACGAGCTGTGGCAGAATGCGCGCGCCGCCCTCGACGAGGCGCGGGGGAGCTTCGAGGCCCGCAGCTATCGGGACGCCCGCTTCGCGGCGCAGCGCTCGGAGGACCTGTCTGCGCGGGCCCTCGATCTCGCCCGCGGGAGCCGCGGCTCCGCGGAGGTTCGCTTCTATCGTCTCGAGGGGGACGTCCGCGTGAAGCGCGCCGGGGAGTTCGCGTGGGAAGCAGCGGACCCGAAGATGACCTTGCGGATCGGGGACCAGGTGAAGACGGCGAGCTCGGCCTCCGCCCAGCTCGTCTACTTCGACGGGACGATCACCACGGTGCAGGCCGGCTCGCTCCTCGAGATCCGCCAGCTCCACGAGGACCCGGCCACGCGCGTCCGCCGCGTGACCGAGAAGCTCGACTGGGGCGAGGTCGTCGCCTCGACGCAGAAGCGCAACGTCGAGGGGTCCTACCACGAGGTCGCCACCGAGCGCATCGCGGCTCGGACGGACGAGGCCGGGCGCTTCCGGGTCGCCTTCGACCGGGAGCAGAAGACCGCCCGTTTCGACGTCTTCGAAGGGCGCGTCGAGGTCGCCTCTCCGCACCGCCGGGAGAGCCTCTCCGCGGGCGAGAGGATCGAGGCCTCGGCCGACGGAAGGCTCGCGACCAAGGAGGTCCTGCCCGGGATCCCCCGGCTCATCGCGCCCTCCGACGAGCGCGTGTTCGTCCACGAGGACCCGACCCGGTCGAACACCACCCTGTCGTGGGAGAAGGTCCCCGGGGCCGCACGCTACCGGCTCCTGATCTCGGACAAGCCCCTGTTCACGACCGCGCTCGCGGACACGACTCGCGCCGAGACGTCCGTCGAGGTCGAGGCGATCCCGCCGGGCTACTACTTCTGGAAGGTCGCCGCGGTGTCCCCCTCCGGGGTGGAGGGTCCGTTCAGCGAGGCGCGGGGCTTCCGGGTGACGACGCGGCGGGTGCGGGACCGCAGGGACGCCGAGGGGCCGAAGGTCGAGATCACGGACCGGGTGCAGACGGGACCGATGCTGATCCTGAACGGGCGAACCGAGCCCGGGGCCCTCCTCTGGATTGACGCCGAGAAGGTGGACGTCTACGACGACGGGACCTTATACGCCGTGATCCGCCTGCGGACGGAAGGGTGGAACGAGCTCAAGATCGTGGCGCAGGACGCCGCCGGGAACGAGACCCGGATGGTCCAGCGTGCCTACGTCGAAGCCTACTGAGCCGGAGATCGTCCTCGGGCCGGGCGAGCACGTTGCCGCGCCACCGTTCCGTACACTATGTTACCTGCCCGACTGCGCGGGCGAGACCCCTCTCCAGGCGCGGACCGCGTGCGAGCCGCGAGAGCCGCACGGCGCCCGAGGGGCGCGGTGAGGCTTGCCGATGTCCTGGACCCCCAAGTCGCTCCTCTCCCTCTTCTCGAACGACCTGGCCATTGACCTGGGCACCGCCAACTGTCTGGTCTACTCCAAGGGAAGGGGCCTGGTGGTGAGCGAACCCTCCATCGTGGCGGTCAACCAGAAGACCGGCAAGGTGGAGGCCGTCGGCCGCGAGGCGAAGGAGATGCTGGGCCGGACCCCGGGGAACATCGTCGCGATCCGGCCCCTCAAGGACGGCGTGATCGCGGACTTCGAGCACACCGAGCAAATGCTCGAGTACTTCATCCGGAAGGCTCACAACCGCTCGTTCGGCGTGCGACCCCGGATCGTCATCGGCGTCCCCAGCGAGATCACGCAGGTCGAGAAGCGCGCCGTCCGCGACTCGGCGATGCGGGCGAAGGCCGCCGAGGTGTACCTGGTCGAGCAGGCGATGATGGCGGCCATCGGCGCCGGGCTGCCGATCATCGAGCCGACGGGCAACATGGTCGTGGACATCGGAGGAGGCACCTCGGACGTCGCGGTGATCTCCATGGCGGGCATCGTCTACTCCCGCTCGGTCCGCGTGGCGGGCAACGAGATGGACGATTCCATCATCCAGTACATCAAGAAGAAGTACAACCTGCTCATCGGCGAGCGGACGGCCGAAGAGGTCAAGATCAAGATCGGGTCCGCCTTTCCCCTCGACGAGCCCCTCACCATGGAGATCAAGGGGAGGGATCTCGTCGAGGGCGTCCCGCGGACGATCGTCGTGTCGGACGAGGAGATCCGGGAAGCGCTCGCCGAGACCGTGGCCACGATCATCGAGGCGGTGAGAATCGCCCTCGAACAGACCCCTCCCGAGCTCTCCGCGGACATCGTGGATCGGGGCATCGTCCTGACCGGCGGCGGGGCGCTCCTCAAGAACCTGGACAAACGCTTACGGGAGGAAACAGGGCTGCCGGTGTCCATCGCGGACGATCCGCTGACCTCGGTGGTCATGGGGACGGGCAAGATGCTCCACGACTTCAACCTCCTGCGGAAGGTCTCCCTGGATTGATGGCGGAGGCGAACCCCGCGCGCATCAACCTGTTTCTCCTGGTCGTGCTCCTGCTCGGCCAGCTTCTCGTCATGGCCGGCAGCGTGCGGCGGGACGCCGGCGCCACCCTGCTCGAGACCGGCGTGGCGAAAGTCGGGGAGCCTGTCGTCGCGCTCACCCGCGGCGCAGGTCGCGGCCTCGATGGCCTGGTCGGGTTCTTCAGCGAGCTGGCGCGCGCCCGCCGGGAGAACGCGCTCCTGCGAGTCGAGCTGGAGCGGCTGCGGAGCGAGGTCAATCGCTACCGCGAGCAGTCGGCCGAGAACGAGAGGTTGCGGCGGCTGCTCGGGATGCGGGAGGCGCTGGCCCCGCGGTCGGTCGCCGCCTCGGTGATCGCCCGCAGCCTGACCGGCTCGACCCGGATGATCGTGCTGGACCAGGGAAGGCGAGCGGGCGTGCGGGAGGACCTCCCCGTCGTGGCCTGGGGGGGCGCGGTGGGGCGCGTGGTGCTGGCGGGGGAGGACTACGCGAAGGTCCGCCTGCTCACCGATCCGAACAGCGGCGTGTCGGGAATCGTTCAGCGGACGCGAGCCGAGGGGATGGTGGAGGGCCGGGCGGGCGATCCGTTGGAGATGACCTACGTGCCGAAGTACGCGGACGTCGTCGCCGGCGACCGCGTGGTCACGTCGGGTCTCGACGGGGTGTTCCCCAAGGGCTTCGGCATCGGGAGGGTCATCGCCGTGGAGGAGCCGGCCGGGTCCACGGTCAAGAGGATCCTGATCGAGCCCGAGATGCCGTTCGAGGCCGTCGAGGAGGTCCTGGTGCTGACGGAACGGACGGGCAGCGCGCTTCTCGAGGCCGGGGTGCCTCCGCGAGGCGGCCCGTGACGCTTCTCTGGGCGGTGCTCGCTCTCGCGCTCGCCCTCGCCGGGCAGGCGGTGGCGGGGAACTGGCTTCCCGGCGCGCTCCGGTACGTGGACCTGCTGATGCTCCCCGTGCTCTGGTACGGCCTGGCGAGATCGCAGCGGTCGGCCATGCTCGTGGGCTGCCTCGCCGGGGCCCTCGAGGACGCCTGGTTCCGCGCCGGCGTGTTCGGCCTGCGCGGCTTCGACAAGACGCTGCTCGGCTGGCTCGTCGGAGGCATCGGTGCGCGGCTGGACCTGAACGTGGCGTGGGGCCGTGCCGCCGCGGGCGCCGCGCTGCCGGTGGCGGACCGGATGCTCGAGTTCGGGCTCCTGCGGCTGCTCGACCTCTCGCCGGGCTCCCTGGAGCCGGTCGAGCTGCTCGGACGGGCCGCCTCCGGCGGCGCGCTGGCGCTCGCCGCATTCTCGGTCGTGGACCGCCTCGGCAGTCGCCGGCCCCGCCCCAAGGGGTCCGGCTGGTCCCGGTGACGCTCATGGACTACCGAGAGCGGTGGGAGCTCAAGGAGTACCGGTACTCGCAGCGCCTGCGGCGCCGCATCCTGGTGCTCCACGCCGCGCTGCTCGCGCTGCTGGTCGGATACGGCCTCGGCTTCTACTACCTCCAGGTCGTTCGCGGCGACGAGTACGCGCTGCTCGCCGAGAACAACCGGCTGCGGCGGGTTCCGCTGCCGCCGATGCGCGGCACGATCTTCGACAGGAACGGCGAGGTGCTGGCCTCGACCCGGCCCTCGATGAACCTCGTCCTCCGCCGCGAGGGGCTGCGGGAGGCCGACGCGCAGCTGAGGCGCCTCGAGGGAGTGCTGGGCGTTCCCTACGCGACGCTCCGGGCGAGGCTCGACCGGATGCGGGACCGGCCCCCCTTCGAGCCGCTCGTCATCCGGGAAGACGTGAGCCTGTGGGAGGTCGCGAAGATCGAGTCGCGCCGCGAGTGGTTCCCGTCGGTCGAGGTGGAGCAGGTGCCGCTCCGAAGCTACCCGGCGGGCCCGGCGGTCGCTCACGTCATCGGCTACGTCGGAGAGGTCAGCGAGGCTCAGCTGGCGACGCAGGGGCCGGAGGGCCCGCTGCAGCCGGGCGATCTGGTGGGCAAGACCGGCATCGAGCGGGCCCTGGACGAGCGCCTCCGCGGCCAGCGCGGCTGGAAGCTCGTCACGGTCAACAGCCTGGGCCGCCAGTTCGGTGAAGCGCGGATCGGACAGGAGCCGGTGAACGGCGCACCGCTCCGGACCACGCTCGACGTCCGGCTTCAGCGCGCCCTCGTCGAGGCTCTCGGCGAGGAGGCCGGCGCGGGCGTCTTCATGGACCCGCGGACGGGCGGGATCCTCGCGCTCGCTTCCACCCCCGCCTTCGACCCGAACCTGTTCGCGAGCCCCGTGACGCCGGACTCCTGGCGCTCTCTGGTCGAGGACCCGCGGCGCCCGCTCCACGATCGGGCCATCGCGAGCTTCTACGCGCCCGGCTCCACGTTCAAGGTGATCCTGTCGGTGGCCGGGGTCGAGACGGGGACGATCTCTCCCGCCGCCGTCCGCTACTGCTCCGGGTCCATCGTGCTGTACGGCCGGCCGTTCCTGTGCTGGAAGAAGGGCGGGCACGGCGCGGTGGATCTCGAGCGCGCGCTCGTCCACTCCTGCAACGTCTACTTCTACCAGCTCGGCAAGGCGCTGGGCATCGAGGCGATCGCCCGCTACGCGGACCTGTTCAACCTGGGACGGCCGACCGGAGTGGAGCTGCCCGGGGAGAGCGGCGGCGTGCTGCCGGGCCCCGAATGGAAGCGGAAGCGGACGGGAGAGCCGTGGTACGCGGGCGAGACGATCTCCGTGTCCATCGGGCAGGGGGTTCTCGCCGTGACCCCGCTGCAGATGGCCACGATGATCTCGGCCGTCGCCACCGGAGGGTTCCTGCCGCGGCCGCACGTCTGCGCCGACGTGGCGCCCGCGCCGGTCAAGCTGCCGCTCGCCGACGACACGCTCGGCCTCGTGCGGCGTGCGCTGCAGCAGGTCGTCGAGGCGGGGACCGGCCGGAGGGCTGCGCTCGGGCCGATCCCGGTCGCGGGGAAGACGGGGACCGCGCAGGTGTTCAAGCGATCCGCCGGGATCGACGCGGACGAGCTGCCGAAGCACGAGCGGGATCACGCCTGGTTCGTCGGCTACGCCCCTGCGGACCGGCCGGAGATCGCGTTCGCCGTCGTGGTGGAGCACGGGGGTCACGGAGGAACGGCCGCGGCGCCCATCGCGCGGCGGGTCCTCGAGGTGTTCTTCGCCGACCGCCTGCCGGAGCGCGAGCCGTCTCCGGCACTCATCGCTGCCGCCGCCTTCGCGCGGTCCGACCCGGCGCCGGCCGCCGAGCGGCGGGGAGGGGGCCATGAACGGGCCGCGCCTTCTCCGTAGCCTCGACCTGACGACGGTCGTCGTCGCGCTGCTGCTGGCCGCGATCGGCGTCCTCGCGATCGCCTCGGCGACGATGGATCAGGAAGGCCGCGAGAACCTCTGGTGGTGGCAGGTCATCTGGCTCGCCCTGGCGCTGCTCGCCTGTCTCGTCGTCGTGACCGTGGACTACCACGGGTGGGCCGCCTTCGCGCTCGTGCTTCACGGGCTCGCCCTGGTGCTGCTGATCGTCGTGCTCCTGGCGGGCAGGGAGGTGGGGGGCAACCGCTCCTGGCTCGCCGTGGGCTCCGTGAGCGTCCAGCCCTCGGAGCTCGCCAAGTGGACGACCTGCCTCGCGCTGGCGACCTACCTCGCGCGCAGGGTGAGGGCCGGCATCGGGCTCCGGGAAGCGGTGGAGATGGGCCTGATCGCGGGGCTTCCCGTGGGTCTCGTCGCGATGCAGCCGGACATGGGCACGGCGCTCACCTTCGTGCCCATCTACCTCGCCGCGCTGTTCCTCGGCGGCGTGCGCTGGAAGCTCCTCGTCGCGGTGCTGATCCTGGGGGTGCTGCTGGCCCCCATCGGGTGGGCCCACCTGAAGGACTACCAGAAGGAGCGGATCCTGACCGTGCTCGACCCGGAGCGAGACCCGGCGGGCGTGGGCTACCAGGTTCGGCAGTCGAAGATCGCGGTCGGGTCCGGCAGGATCGCCGGGAAGGGCTTCGGCAACGGCACCCAGAGCCGCCTGAACTTCCTCCCCGCCCACGACACCGACTTCATCCTGGCGGTCATCGCCGAGGAGTTCGGGTTCGTCGGCGCGCTGGCGGTGCTCGGACTCTTCTACGTCCTCCTCTTCCGCTGCATCCTCGCGGCGCGCTCCGCGCAGGACCGCCTCGGGACGTACATCTCGCTCCTCGTGCTCTGCTGGCTCGGCGGCCAGATCGCCGTCAACGTGGGCATGGTCCTGGGCTACCTGCCGACGATCGGGGTGCCCCTGCCGTTGCTGTCGCGGGGGGGATCGGCGCTGCTCGCGACGATGTGCGGCGTGGGGCTGATCGTCAACGTCCGCTCCCGCCGCTTCGTGAACTGATCCGGGCGGCTCAGCGAGCGCTCCCGCCCGCCCCGCTCCGGGACAGGCTCCGGTGGACGATCTCGATCCATCGGTCCGCCGGGACGAAGCCTCCTCCCCATCCCGCCCACTCCTCGGGCAGCCCGGCCTTCTGGATCTCCACCAGGCTCCTGCCCTCCGCCATCCCGGCGCGCACCGTGCCGATGCTCGCCACGAGCATCCGGTGGAACTCCCGCAGCTCTGCCGCGCCCGCGAGGGCGCCGTGGCCGGGGATGATCTTCGCGCCCGGCGGCAGCTTGGCCAGGATCTCGGCCACGTTTCGCGCCATCCCCTCCACGTCGCCCCCGCTGTCGAGGTCCACGAACGGGAACCGCCCGTTGAAGAAGTGGTCGCCCATGTGGACGACGTTCGACCCGGTGAAGTGGATGACGCTGTCCCCGTCCGTGTGCCCTGATGGGTAATGGAGGACGCGGATCTCCTCGCCGTTGAAGTGCACCCGGAGCGAGCTGTCGAAGGTGATCACGGGCCACCCCTCCTCGGGCAGCGGTTCGATGGTGCGGCCGAAAAGATGCTGCGCCGTGGACAGGCGCTTGCGAACGTTGTCGTGGGCGATGATCGGGGCCTCGCGCCCGAACACAGGATTGCCCCCCGTGTGGTCTCCATGCCAGTGGGTGTTCAGCACGAACCGGAGCTTGCCCGGGGCCAGCTTCGCCACCGCCGCGCGGATCTTCTCCGAAAGGGGGGCGAACTGGTCGTCCACCATGAGCAGCCCGTCGGGCCCGGCCGAGACCGCGATGTTCCCGCCCGCACCCTGCAGCATGTAGACGCTGCCGGCCACGTGGGTCGTCGTGATCTCGACCTTCGAGAAGTCCTGCTGCTGGGCGAGCAGGGAGGCGGGGACGAGCAGGAGACCGAAACGCAAGGCCAGGCGCGCTCGTGCCATCTTCTGGACCTCCTGGGTTCCGCGGCGAGAGGTCCCGGAGCATACCCCGCAACAGCGGGCGGCGCCCGGCTCGCCCGCTCGCCCCCACTTCGGGCTTGACATCCGTACCATACATTTGTATGGTATATGCGGAGCACGGGTCATGGGGCGCACACCGCCGGGCCGGACGCGCGAGCGGGTGTACCGGTGGATACGGGACCGCCTGCTCGCCGGCCTCCCGCCCACCGTCCGCGAAGTCCAGCATGCCTTCGGCTTTCGCTCCCCCCAGACGGCGCGCGAGCACCTGGAGGCCCTTGTCGAGGAAGGGCGCCTCGAGAAGGAGGCAGGGGGCAAGGCCCGCGGCTACCGCCTCCCGCAGGCCAGCGGAGCCCCGACCGCTCTCGTGCCGCTCCTGGGCCGGGTGCCCGCCGGTCCCCTCGAGACGGCCGTCGAGGACCTCGAAGGCTACCTGCCCGTTCAGTCGAGACATGCCCCGGGGGGCCTTTTCGCTTTGCGCGTCGTGGGCGAGAGCATGACGGGGGCCGGGATCCTGCCGGGCGACATCGTGATCGTCCGCAGACAGGAGCGGGCCGACCCGGGCGACTTGGTGGTCGCGCTGGTGGGCGACGAAGCGACCGTCAAGCGCCTGTGGGTGGAGGGGAGACGCGTGGAGCTGCGGCCCGAGAACCCCGCCTTCGAGCCGATCCGGTTCGATCGAGGCGAGCCGAGGATCCTGGGCAAGGTCGTCGAGGTTCGCCGGCGCCTGGAGGAGCGATGACCGCGACGAGCCCCTCGGGCCTTTCGCCCGCCGCCCCTCGCCCGGCTCCGGGACTTGAGCGGGGTGTGGCGCCGCGGCGGTCCCGCTGCGGGGGCTGGAGCCTTCCCGACGTCGCGGGACGGCTCGTGGAGATCTCGGCAGATGCGGCGAGTGCCGCGCTGACCTTCGCTGTCCGGCTCGTCCTCGATGCTCAGAGGCGCGGCGAGCCGGTCGCCTGGGTCGGCCGGCAGGACGCCTGCTTCTTCCCGCCGGACGCCGCCGAGGCGGGCGTGGATCTCTCGAACCTGCCGGTGGTGCGGGCGCCGGACGTCGCCGCCGCAGCCGGTGCGGCCGACCTCCTGCTCCGCTCGGGCGCTTTCGGTCTCGTCGTGCTGGACCTCGGGGCCGAATCTCGCCTCCCCCTCCACGTCCAGACGCGACTCGCGGGCCTCGCCCGGCGCCACGAGGCCGCGGTCGTCTGCCTCACCGAAAAGGAGGCCCGCTTCGCCTCGCTCGGCCCGCTCGTCTCCCTGCGGGCGGCCGCCCTGCGCGCGGCCCGCCACGAGGGTCTGTTCCGCTGCGAGGCTCGCGTCCTCAAGGACAAGAGGGGCGGACCGGGGTGGTCCCACGTGGAGGTCTGTCGTGCGCCGGATGGCGTGTGTTGACCTGCCGCAGCTTCCCTTGCAGCTCCTGCTGCGGCGCCGGCCCGGCTGGCGAGAGGGGCCGGTGGCAGTCGTGGACCAGGACCGGCCGCAAGGGCGGGTTCTCTGGGTGGACGAGCGGGCCCGGTCCCGGCGCGTGCTGCCTGGGATGCGCTACGCCGCGGCCCTGTCGCTCGCTCCGGGTCTCCGTGCGGACGTCGTGCCCCAGGCCGAGATCGCCTCCGCGGTCGCCGGGCTCGCCGCCCGCCTGCGAGGCTTCACCCCGCGCGTGGAGCCGGCGCGAGACGAGCCCGGCGTGTTCTGGCTCGATGCGGGCGGTCTCGAGAGGCTCTGGCCGTCCCTCGAGGCCTGGGCCTCCGCCATCGCCTCCGATCTCGAGGGCGCTGGCTTCGTCGCGACGGTGGTCGTGGGCTTCGGCCGGTTCGGCACCTACGCCCTGGCGCGCTGCCGGCGCGGCGTGCACGTGCTCGGGACCGAGACCGAGGAGCGCGCCGCGGCCCGGTCCGTGCCCCTGGAGCGGATCTCGATCGAGCCCGAGCACCTCGACATCCTCTCGCGGCTCGGGGTGAAGACCGTGGGCGAGTTCCTCGATCTGCCGCGGGAGGGAGTGGGGCTGCGGTTCGGTCCCGAGCTCGAGCGCCTCCATGGCCTCGCCTCGGGCGAGCGGGTCGTCCCGTTGCAGCCGGAGAGGGCCGACCTGCCACCGATGACGCGCGAGGTGCTCGACCATCCGGAGGCCGACGTCGAGAGGCTCCTGGGCGTGGTCGAGCGCCTGCTCGGGCCTCTTCTCGAGGAGGTCGGCCGGAAGGGAAAGGCGGTGGCCGAGCTCGAGCTCGGCTTCCGCTTCGAGCGCCTCGGGGATCACATCGAGAGCCTCCGGCCCGCAGCGCCCTCCCTCGACGCGCGGCTCCTGCTCGAGCTCGTGCGCCTGAGGCTCGGCGCCTTGCAGAGGCTGCCGGACACGGTGGGCGAGGTCGTCCTGATCGCACGGGAGGCCGAGCCGGACCGCCGCCCGCCCGCCCTCGCAGGCTCCGGCCGGCGGCGGCGGGATATCGCGGCTGCGGACCGAGCGCTCGCGAGGGTGCGGGCGCGGCTCGGCGAGGAGGCCGTGGTGCGCGCGCGGCTGCGCGAGGGCCACCTTCCCGAGGCGAGCTTCGCCTGGGAGCCCGTGGAGCGCCTCGAAGCACCCGTGCCCCGCGGGCTTCCGAGCGCCCGGCTCGTCCGCCGCATCTACGCCCGGCCGCTGGCGCTACCCCAACGGCCGCGCCAGGAGCCGGACGGCTGGATGCTGCGCGGGCTCGAGCAGGGCCCCGTGGATCGCGTCGAGGGTCCCTACGTGATCTCGGGCGGCTGGTGGGTCCGGCCCGTCCATCGCGAGTACCACTTCGCCGAGACCCGAAAGGGAGAGTTGCTCTGGGTCTACTACGACCGCCTCCGCCGGCAGTGGTTCCTGCAGGGGCGGGTCGAGTGAGGTCGCGAGTTGACCTGGATTACTCGGAAGCCGGCGTCACCCCGGCGAAAGCCGGCGTCACCCCGGCGAAAGCCGGCGTCACCCCGGCGAAAGCCGGGGTCCAGGTAGCGGGCGCTGGATTCCGGCTTCCGCCGGAATGACGTAGCCATGCCTTCTTACGTCCCGCTCTGGTGCAAGAGCAACTTCTCGTTCCTCGAAGGCGCGAGCCATCCCGAGGAGCTGGTGGAGACCGCGGCGGCGCTCGGCCTGCCCGCCCTGGCCCTCACCGACAGGGACGGGGTCTATGGCGCGGTCGAGGCCCACGTCCGGGCGCGCGACCTCGGGCTGGCGCTGATCCTGGGGGCGGAGGTCTCCGTCGAGGACGGCTCGCGGCTCCTCCTGCTGGCCACGAGCCGACCCGGCTACGCGAACCTCTGCCGCCTGCTCACTCTCGGGCGGCGTCGTTGTCGGAAAGGGGAGAGCCGGTCGCGCTGGAGGGAGGTCTGCGAGCACGCCGAGGGCCTGATCGCCCTGTGGGGCGGGGAGCAGAGCCTTCTCGCCGGCGACGCCGACCCGTTTTTCGTGGCTCACGCTCTCAAGGAAGCCTTCGGGGACAGGCTGTACGCGCTCGTGGCGCGCCACAGGCGAGCCGAGGAGCGCCGGCAGGAGGCGCGGCTGCGGCAGCGGGCCCGGCGTCTCGGCATCCGCCTCGTCGCCGGTCACGAGGTCCTGTACCACGCACCCGGCCGGCGCGACCTCCAGGACGTTCTCACCGCGATCCGGCACCGCACGCGCCTCGCCGAGGCGGGAAGACTCCTGCGGCCGAACGCCGAGCACGCGCTGAAGCCGCCCCATGCCTTCGCGCGCCTGTTCGAGGACGACCCCGCCGCCGTCGCCGCCACGGTCGAGGTCGCCTCCCGCTGCTCCTTCTCGCTCGCCGAGCTCCGGTACCGGTATCCCTCGGAGGAGCTCCCCGATGGGAAGACCTCCGCGGGATGGCTGCGGGAGCTGACCATGGAGGGGGCCCGCCGCCGCTACCGCGGCTCGGTGCCGGAGGAGGTCGCCCGGCAGCTCGACCGGGAGCTCGACCTGATCGAGGAGCTCGACTACTGCGGCTACTTCCTCACGATGTGGGAGATCGTTCGGTTCTGCCGGGAGCGCGGGATCCTGTGTCAGGGGCGCGGCTCGGCGGCCAACTCGGCGGTCTGCTACTGCCTCGGTATTACGGCGGTGGATCCGGTGGAGATGGGCCTGCTCTTCGAGCGGTTCCTGTCCCGCGAGAGGGCCGAGCCGCCCGACATCGATCTCGACATCGAGCACGATCGCAGGGAGGAGGTCATCCAGCACGTCTACGAGAGGTACGGCCGGGAGCGCGCCGCCATGGTGGCCAATGTCATCCGCTACCGACCGCGCTCGGCGATCCGGGACGTGGGCAAGGCGCTCGGGATCTCGGAGACGGCCCTCGACCGACTGTCGAAGCTCGTCTCCCACGAGGCCGGGGTCACGGCTGTGGACCTCGTCCAGGCCGGGCTCGACCCGGACCTTCCGGTCCACCGCCACCTGCTCCGGCTCGCCAGCGAGATCCAGGACTTCCCGCGCCACCTGTCCATCCATCCGGGAGGCTTCCTGCTCGGCCACGAGCCGGTTTCGGACATCGTGCCCATCGAGAACGCTGCCATGGCCGGCCGAACCGTGATTCAGTGGGACAAGGACTCGCTCGAGGAGCTGGGACTGTTCAAGGTGGATCTTCTGGGCCTCGGCGCGCTGCGGCAGCTGCACCTCGCCTTCGATCTTCTCGAGCGGCACTGCGGCCGCAGGCTCGACCTCGCCACGATCCCGCGGGAGGACCCGGCCACCTACGAGATGATCTCGCGAGGGGACACCGTGGGCGTTTTCCAGATCGAGAGCCGCGCGCAGATGGCGATGCTGCCGCGCCTGAAGCCGCGTACCTACTACGACCTGGTGATCGAGGTCAGCATCGTGCGGCCCGGGCCGATCACGGGCGGCATGGTTCATCCGTACTTGAGGCGGCGGGCGGGAGAGGAGCCGGTCGTCTACCCGCACCCGAGCCTCGAGCCGGTCCTGGCCAAGACGCTCGGCGTGCCCCTGTTCCAGGAGCAGGTCATCCGGATCGCCGTGGTCGCTGCCGATTACACGCCGGGCGAGGCCGACCAGCTCCGCCGCGACATGGCCGCCTGGCGCAGGACCGGCCGCATCGAGCGCCACCGGGAGCGCCTGATCCGCAGGATGATCGCCAAGGGGATCGAGCCGGACTTCGCGGAGCGCGTCTTCGAGCAGATCCGCGGCTTCGGCGAGTACGGCTTTCCCGAGAGCCACGCGGCGAGCTTCGCCCTGATCGCGTACGCGTCGGCCTGGCTGCGGTGTCACCACCCGGACGTGTTCACCTGCGCGCTGCTGAACGCCCAGCCCATGGGCTTCTATGCTCCGGCGACCATCGTCGAGGACGCCAAGCGGCACGGGGTCGAGATCCGGCCCGTGGACGTCCGCCGGAGCGAGTGGGACTGCACGCTCGAGGCGCTGGATGGAGAGAAAGGAGACCGCGGGGATCCGCCGGCGGGATCGTTCGGGGAGGAGGCGTGCGCTCCCGCGCGGTTCGCCGTGCGGATGGGGCTGCGGTACGTCAAGGGTCTCGGCGAGGCCGACTGGGAGCGGATCGAGGCGGCGAGGCGCAGCGGGCCCCTTGTCTCGATCGAGGACCTCGCCGCGCGCGCGGGCCTCGGCGAGGCGGCCTCGA
>JBBIHW010000028.1:12364-16395 GCA_037446795.1 Acidobacteriota bacterium | reverse complement strand
GCGAGGACCTGGGCCTCACGGGCACCAAGCACGGCTGCGAGCTGGGCGAGTGCGGAGCTTGCGCCGTGCTCCTCGACGGCGAGCCGGTGCTGTCGTGCCTCGTGCTCGGGGTCGAGTGCGAGGGGCGGGAGGTGCAAACCGTCGAGGGACTCGCCCGCGGCGCCGCGCTCGACCCGTTGCAGGAGGCCTTCGCGGACCTCGGCGCCGCCCAGTGCGGCTACTGCACGCCGGGGATCCTGCTCACCGCGCGCGCGCTCCTCGACCGCGAGCCGGACGCGAGCCGCGAGCGCATCTCGGAGGCGCTGTCGGGGAACATCTGCCGCTGTACAGGCTACCAGCAGATCCTCGACGCCGTGGAGCGTGCCGCGAGGCTCCAACGGGACCGGCGGCGAGGGACGGAGGGTTCCCGATGAGCGGCGGGCCGCTGCGCGTCGTGGGGCGGGCGCGCCGGCGCGTGGACGGGCGCGCCAAGGTCACCGGGCGCACCGTCTTCGCCGACGACCTCTACCTGCCCCGCACGGTCTGGTGCAAGCTCCTGAGGTCGCCCATTCCTCACGCCTTCATCCGGGGCGTGGACGTCTCGGCGGCCGAGGCCGTCCCCGGCGTCCTGCTCGTCCTCACTGGCGAGGACTTCCCGGTCCCCTACGGCATCCTCCCTGTCAGCCAGGACGAGCACGCGCTCTGCCGCGAGAAGGTGCGGTTCGTCGGAGACCCGGTGGCGGCCGTCGTCGCGCGCGACGAGCGGACGGCGTTCGAGGCCGCGGAGCGGATCCGCGTGGACTACGAGCCGCTCCGGACGCTGTCGAGCCCCGAGGACAGCCTCGCCCAGCCCGAGCCCCGCATCCACGACTACGGCGAGGGCGGGAACGTCCACCGGCTGGTCTCGTTCGCGTTCGGCGATGTCGAGGAAGGCTTCCGCGAGGCCGATCGCGTCTTCGAAGACCTGTTCTTCTACGAGGGGAGCAACCACCTCGCGCTCGAGCAGCACTCGGCCGTCGCCGCCCCGGACCCGGACGGAAAGCTCGTCGTCTGGTCGAGCACGCAGACCCCCCACTACCTCCACCGCGCCCTCGCCAGGGCCCTCGAGATGGACCCCGCCCACATCCGCGTCATCGCCACCCCGAACGGCGGCGGCTTCGGAGGCAAGAGCGATCCCTTCAACCACGAGATCGTCGTGGCCCGCGCCGCGCTCCGTCTCGGCCGGCCGGTGAAGATCACGCTGACCCGCGAGGAGGTCTTCTACGCCCACCGCGGCCGCCACCCGGTCCGGATGCGGTTGAAGACCGGCGTCCGGAAGGACGGCTCGATCACGGCCGTCGCCCTCGAAACACTGCTCGACGGCGGAGCCTACGGCTCCTACGGCGTCGCCTCGACGTTCTACTCGGGGGCGCTGCAGACCGTGACCTACCGGATCCCCCGCTACCGGTTCCGCGGCTGCCGCGTGTTCACCAACAAGCCGCCCTGCGGCCCGAAGCGCGGTCACGGCACGCCCCAGGCCCGCTTCGGCCAGGAGATCCAGCTCGACAAGATCGCCGAAGCGCTCGGGCGCGACCCAGCAGAGCTGCGCCTGGCGATCCTCGAGCGGCCCGACTCGATCACGGCCAACTACCTGCGGATCCGCACGATCGGCCTCGGCGAGTGCATCCGGCGCGTCGTCGAGATGTCCGGCTGGAGGGAGAAGTTCCGGAAGCTTCCCGAGGGCCGGGGCGTCGGCCTCGCCTGCTCCTCGTACCTCTCCGGTGCCGGGCTCCCCATCTACTGGAACGATCTCCCCCACAGCGGCGTGCAGCTCAGGCTCGACCGCAGCGGCGAGGTGACGGCCTTCTGCGGTGCGACCGAAATCGGACAGGGCTCGGACGACGTGCTCGTGGCCATGGTCGCCGAGGTGCTCGGCATCGAGCCGCACGACGTCCGGCCGGTCACGGGCGACACGGGCTTGACCCCCGTGGACCTCGGCTCCTACTCGAGCCGCGTGACCTTGATGATGGGAAACGCCGCGATCCAGGCGGCCGAGAGAGCCCGGGCGCTTCTCGCCGAGGCGGTCTCGAAGAAGCTGGGCGTGCCGAAGGACCGGCTCGTGTTCGCCGGTCGGCGCGTGTTCGACGCGGAGGAGCCCGAGCGCGGCACGAGCTTCCGCGACGCGGTCGCCGCGGCCGAGGCGATGTTCGGCACGCTCGGGACCACCGGCTCCTACACGCCCCCGAAGGCGCCCGGGCGCTACCGGGGAAGCGGCGTCGGCCCGTCGCCGACCTACTCCTACACGGCCGCAGTCGTGGAGGTCCAGGTGGACCCGGCGACCGGCTGGATCACCGTGCCGAGGGTCTGGATCGCCCACGACATCGGTCGCGCCGTCAACCCGGTCCTGGCCGAGGGACAGGTCATCGGCAGCGTCTACATGGGCCTGGGCGAGGCGCTCATGGAAGAGCAGGCGTTCCGCAGGCTCCCGGCGAGGCTGAGCCCCGCCCTCGTCCACAAGTTCCCTTCGATGCTCGAGACCAAGAGCCTGACGAGCCTCGACATGCCCCAGGTCTTCGTCTCGCTCGTCGAGGATCCCGATCCCGAGGGCCCCTTCGGCGCCAAGGAGGTCGGGCAGGGACCGCTGCTGCCGATCGCCCCGGCGGTCGCGAACGCCGTGTACGACGCGGTCGGCGTCCGCGTGGACGAGGTGCCGATCACGCCCGACAAGATCCTCGCGGCTCTCGACGAGAGGCGCGCCGGCGGAGCCGGCCGCTACGGGCCCGAGCGCTTCCCCGAGGTCCCGTGGCCCGAGCCGCTTCGTGTTCCGCCGCCCTGGGAAGGAGGCGACGGGAGGGCGGCGAACGAGCCCGAGCGCAGGCGGGTCGCCGCCACCGGGGGCGGCTCGCAATGATGCGGCTTCCCGACTTCCGCTACCTGCGGCCGAAGACGGCGCGGGAGGCGGCGGCGATGCTGGCCGGCGAGGGAGCCGGCCGCGCGATGCTCCTCGCCGGCGGCACGGACCTGCTGCCCAACATGAAGCGGAGGCAGCAGGTACCCGAGGTGCTCGTCGGCCTGCGCGGGGTCGGCGAGCTGCGCCGGTTCGAAAACGGCCGCGGGCTGCGGCTCGGAGCCGGGCTCACGCTCTCCGAGCTCGACCGGCAGGACGTCCTTCGCCGGCGATTCCCCGGGCTCTGGCAGGCCGTGGTGCAGGTCGCCACACCGCAGCTCCGGAACATGGGGACCCTCGGGGGAAACCTGTGTCTCGACACGCGCTGCCACTACTACGACCAGAGCTACGAGTGGCGGAAGGCGATCTCGTTTTGCATGAAGAAGGACGGGGAGGTGTGCTGGGTGGCCCCCTCGAGCCGCCGCTGCCTGGCCATCACCTCCACCGACACGGCTCCCGCCCTCGTCGCGCTCGGGGCGAGGGTGCGCCTCGTCTCGGAGCGAGCAGAGCGCGTCGTCGCCGTCGAGGATCTCTACCGGAACGACGGGATCCACTACCTCACCCGCGAGCCGGACGAGGTGCTCGCCGAGGTGATGCTCGACCCGCTCGAGGGGTGGCGCAGCACGTACTGGAAGCTGCGGCGGCGTGGGTCCTTCGACTTCCCGGTGCTGTCGGTGGCGGCCGCCGCACGCTTCGGTCCCGGCGAGATCGTCGAGGAGGCGCGGATCGCCCTCGGTGCCGTCGCCTCGAGGCCGCTGCTCGCCGAGCAGGCCTCCGCCTTCCTCGCCGGCCGGACGCTGACCGATGGGACGATCCGCGAGGCCGCCGAGCTCGCCTACAAGGTCGCCAAGCCGATGGACAACGCGGATTTCGCGCTTCACTGGCGCAAGCGCGTCAGCCGCGAGCTCGTGACGTACGCCCTCCGGGAGCTGCGGGGCGACCCGATGAGAAAGGAGCGGCTGAGGATCGCCCGGAGGGACCTCGACGCCGCGGCCAGTGGCTGACCGATGCGAGGAACGTCCGCCGCCGACCGCGGGCCCGAAAGCCTTCGTCATTCCGGCGAAAGCCTTTTCGTCATTCCGGCTTTCGCCGGAATCCAGCCCCAACGATCCTGGACCCCGGCTTT
>JBBIHW010000028.1:0-12264 GCA_037446795.1 Acidobacteriota bacterium | reverse complement strand
CGCCGGGGTGACGTCGGCTTTCGCCGGGGTGACGTCGGCTTTCGCCGGGGTGACGTCGGCTTTCGCCGGGGTGACGAGGGCCGAGGACGCCCGGAGGCGCGGCCAGATCCGCGGTCGCCGCAGGTCCTGCCTGAACCGAATCTGTCCAGGCTAGAATCCGCGACGTGAGGACGATCCGGGAGATCTTGCGGCAGGCGAGGATCCTCGACCTCGGAACCCGGCCCGCTCCGCTCCTTCCCCCGGAGGCGCCGGTCGGGCAGGCCGTCCGGGCGCTCGTCGCGGGCCGGAGGGGGGCGGTCGTCCTGGTGGAGGGGGGCCGGCCCGCGGGCATCCTCACCGAGCGCGACGTCGTGGAGAGGCTGCGGGGAACGATCCCGGCGGGAGGGCCGCCGCCGGCCGCTCGCGACTTCATGAGCACGGACCTCGCGACCGCAGGCCGGGAGACGACCCTCGTGGAGGCCCTCGGGACGATGGCCGCGCGCGGCTGCCGCCACCTGATCGTCGTGGATGGGGCGGGTGGCCTCCTCGGCCTGATCACCACCGGCGACATCGTGCAGTTCCTCGGCGACCAGTTCCCGGAGGAGACGCTCAACCTGCCGCCGCGCCTCCGGCAGAGCTTTCGGGAGCCCGAGGGAGCCTGAGCGTGCGCTGCCCGGCGTGCGACCGCGACAACCTCCCCGGCGCCGAGCTGTGCGAGGAGTGCGGGCTCGACCTCGCCGGGCTCGACGTCAAGGCGTGGGGCGTGGACCCGGACGACCCGGTCCTGACCGCGCCCGTCTCGTCCCTGCCGCTCAAGCAGCCGCTGGCGCTGCCGCCTTCGGCCACCGCGGCCGAGGCGATCGCGCTGATGGCCGACCGCCACGAGGGGTGCGTCTTCGCCACGGACGAGCGGGGGCGGCTCCTCGGCGTGTTCACGGAGCGGGACGTCGCCTCGCGCATCGCGGCCGCGGGCAAGGACCCGTCTCGGGTGCGGCTCGAGCAGGTCATGACCCGCCACCCGGCGGCCCTCCACGGGACCGACCCGCTCGCCTGGGCGCTCCACCGCATGGGCGTGGACGGCCACCGGCACCTCCCCGTGGTCGAGGGCGAGCGGCTCGTGGCGTTTCTCTCGATCCGCACGGTCCTGCGCGCACTCCTCGACTGAGCGCGCGGGAGCGTGGGTAGGGGCCTCGGGGAAGCCTACGGGGCGGGACCGGCCGGCTCGCGGGCCGCCCCCGGAGACGGCGAGCGGTACTTCTCGCCGGCCTCGATGCGCACCGGGAGCCAGTTCTCCCTCGGCGGGTACGGGCAGGTCGCGTACGGAGTGAAGGCGCACGGCGGGTTGTACGCCTTGTTGAAGTCCAGAACGACCTTCCCGTCCTTCGGGAGCGGCGCGTAGAGGTAGCGGCCCGCGGGATAGGTCTCCCGCCCGCTCGTCGCGTCCTTGAAGATGAAGAACAGCTCGGCCGCGCCCGGGTCCTCGAGCACGGGCTCGAGGCTGAGCGAGCGGCCGTCGAGCTCGAACCGGACGCGGCCCGGCGCCCGCATCGTCTCGACCGTGCCCAGGACGGTCGGGACGGACACCTCCTTGGGGCTCTCGTACGGGACGAAGTCCGCCGTGACCCTGAAGCGCGGATCCGCGGGGAAGTAGTCGAGCCCGGGGAACTCGCGGCGCGTCGCAGCCTGCGGGTCCTTCACGCGGACCGCGAAGCGGCCGCCGCGCTCGATCACGTAGAAGCGCAGCTCGCCGAGCCTCACGACATCGGGCTCCCCCGTGGCGTCCGTCCGCAGCTCCCGCTCTCCGACCGCCGCACCCTCGAGCGTCAGCCCCGACCCCGGGAGCGCGCGGACGCGGACGCGGCCCTCTTCGAGGAGAAAGGAGCCCGCGAGAGCGGGCGCCTTCCCGGCGGGGAGCACGACCTCGTTCGCGGGATCCGAGCCGAAGCGGTTCTCGCCCGGCTTGAGCCAGTGGAGCCCGACGAGCGTGAGCCAGCCGTCCTCGGAGGTCAGCCGCGCGAGCCGCCCCTGCCTCCACTCGGCGATCTCTCGGGCATAGTCGTCAGCCCTTTCTTCCGCCCGCGCCACGATGGCGAAGCCTTCCGCCAGCAGCACTGCGCCGAGCCACGCAGCCGCGACCTTCTCGAGCATGGTCTTGTTGTAGCACGGCGGGGGCGGCCGACCAACCGTCGCGCGGGGACGTCCCCTCAGGCCAGCCCCGCCACCCTGACCTCGACGTCAATGCCCTGCCGCACGCTCTGCGTCACCGTGCAGAAGTCCTCGAACAGCTCCAGGCACCGCCGGGCCTTCTCCCGCTCGGGCTCCGGAATGTGGGGGTCCACCGTCACCTCGACCTTCCCGACGCGGAGGCGCCCGGTCTCGTTGCGCACGATCACCACCTTGACCTCCGTCTGGATCTTCCCGACCGCGACCCGCGCCTTGCGCGCGCAGTAGAGCAGGCTCGCGCTGAGGCAGTTCCCGATGGCTGCGGCGAGCACGCGCGAGGCGTTCGGCCCCCGGTCGGACCCGAGCGGCGGCGGCTCGTCCATCCGCAGCTCGGCGTGGTGCTCCCGGTCGAACCTGACGCGGAACTCGTAGTCCTCGACCTGCTCCACCGTGATGGAGAACTCGCCCACGGGCTCGCTCATCGTCAGTCCGCCTCCAGGCCGCGGCGTCGCTACCGTGCAGCCCTCCGCGCGGCCGCCTCCGAGGCCTGGCCGCCGCTGCCACCCCTCGCACGCCGGCGCTCGGATTGTACTCGGTGCGGGAGCTGCCGCGCGCATGCAGAGAGGGCCATCCTGGAAGGCGGCCCGCGAGCGATGCCGCCCGACGCTCCGAGAACGCGCACGAAGGGACGAGGTCGCCCCGGTGGAGCGCCCCGCTGCGACCGACAGCAAGACAGACCGGGACCAGGCGCAGCCGCCGAGATCGGCGGGCGGCGCCGGGAAGCACGGGGCGAATTCGACGCCGGACACTGCGCGATCCCCTCAGCCGCGCCATCGGCGAGCCCCACTGTCGCGGCATCGGTTGGGTCGTTCCCGAGGCGCGCGACCGGTCCCGGGCCCACCGTTCCGCCGTCACCGGCTGGGGGAGTGGTCCTCGCCGGGCCCGTGGTTCTCCAGCTCGCCTGGCAGCCGTGTCCTCTAGTGACTATACTCACTAGCCATGGCGGTGTCCTCCCGCTTGGCCAAGGTCCTCCGCGCAGCCGCGCGGCTCCAGGCCCTCGTCCCCGACGCGGTGCTCGTCGGCGGGACCGCAGCGGCGGTCCACGCGGGCCACCGCGAGTCCCTCGATGACGACCACGTCGTCGCCGACCTCAAAGAGCGCTTCGACACGGTGCTCGCGGCCCTCGAGGAAACGGAGGGCTGGGTGACCGCACGGGTGAAACGGCCCGTGCTCATCCTTGGGAGCCTGGACGGGGTCGAAACCGGAATCCGGAACCTGGTCCGCGCCCGGCCGCTCGAGGTCGAGGAGGTGTCGGTCGAAGAAAGGCCTCTTCGAGTGCCGACGCTCGCCGAGATCACGCGGATCAAGGCGTGGCTCTGCCTGATGCGCAACGCCACCCGCGACTACCTCGACTTCGCCGCGCTGGCCGACCGCATGGGGGAGCGGGAGGCTGCCGACGTCGTCGCCACGATGGACTCCTACTACGCGGATCAGCACGGGCCGGGGGGACGCCGCGTCGCGACGCAGGTCGCCAAGCAACTCGCCCAGCCGATCCCCGGAGACCTCTCGGGGCTGGACCTCGCCACCTACCGACGGCTCGACCGCCGGTGGCAGGACTGGGGCGCCGTGGCCGACGCCTGCCGGCGCGTGGCCGTGCGCGTGCTCGACCGCCTCGCCTCGGAGGGATCGTGATCCACCGCCACCTCGCGTATCCCGAAGGCACGCCTCCGGAGCGCCTCCCCTCCGCGGCGCTCGTGGACATCCTCGATCGGGGCGACCTCGACGACTGGCGGCCGATCGCCGCGGCCATCGCGCGGGACCCCTCGGGGCCGCTCGCGCAGCGCGTCATGCGCCTCGTGGACGCGTACCCCATGTACGGCACGTCCGCGCTCTGGCGCGCGTGGATAGACCGGCGCCGCGCACGGGGGGACCCCGAGCCGAGGGCGGAGCAGGCGATCGGGCTCGCGGCCCTGCGGCGGCGCTTTCGCCTCACGCAAACCGCGCTCGCTCGGCGCATGGGCATGAGCCAGTCCGACCTGTCCAAGCTCGAGCGCAGGCCGGACATCCGCCTCTCCACGCTTCGCGCGTACGCGAGGGCGCTCGGCGGCCGCGTCGCCCCGGTGTTCGAGTCGGGAACCGAGCGGATCGAGCTTGTCTTCGGCGAGTGGAAAGGCCCGGACCGAAAGGCCGGCACAAAGCCGTTCGGGAAGCGCCGGCGGCGCCGTCGGCCGCGGTCCCGATAGATCGTGCGTCACCGCCGCGCGGTCCGCAGGAGCCGACCGGATGGCCTCCAGGGAATGTCAAGGGGCTCGGGCACAGAGTCGTCAAGCGGTACGGCACGACGTTCCTCGCTCCGACCCCGGCGGCGCGCACGACGACGGGACTCGCGCGAGCGACATCCTCCTTGAAGGAGGGAGCCGTCAGACAGCTCGCCTTTCCGAGCTGCCCTTCGATCGCCGATCAGCGCAATCCGAGAGAGAGGCCCTCGGGGCTGGCCCTGGTGGCGCCTCCCTCGCTCCACTGGCCAGGGCCATGCCGCTCGTTGCGCGGCCAACTCCACCGCCGCCGCCCGCCGGGAGAGGTTCCTCCGATCGGTCCGGTCGGGCTGACCGCCCTTCGCTCCTTTGTCCGATCGGTGCTCTCCGGGCGCTGCCGTCCCCGCCCTCCTCCGGCTCGCTGGCCGCTGGCCGCGGGTTCTCGGCACACGACGAGCAGTGCGCGGGGGCGGCCGATGTCGAGGGCGCCGAGCGCTGCCGGACAGCCGTGCTCGCGGCGACGTGAAGGAGGTCTCCTTCGCCTACCGCGACCGGCGGCGGCTGCCACCGAGAAGCCGCTTCGCTTTGGACAAGGCGCGAAGCTCGATCTGCCTCACCCGTTCCCGAGTGCACCCGAGGAGGCGGCCGATCTCGCGCAGCGTCGCCGGTGGGCGGCCCGCGAGCCCGTAGTGGGTCTCGAGAACCGTCCGCTCGGGGTCCGGCAGAAGGTGGAGAACCGACCGGAGCGCCTCGGCGAGCTCGTGCTCGAGCACCAGGGCCTCGGGCTCGACGGCGTGCGCCGGGACGAGGCGCTCGAGCGGGTGCCCGGCGCTCGAGCGTTTCATGAACTTCTCGAACGAGAGCACCCGCTGCCTCCCGGCGCCCGCCGCCGGCCCGCCGGAACCCCCGGTGCCTGTCTGGAGACTCTCGCGCCGCAGCGCTCTCAGAATGTACTTTCGGATCCACCAGGCCGCGTAGCTGGCGAAGCGCACCCCGCGCCGCGGGTCGTACCGCCTGGCGGCCTCGATGAGGCCCAGGTTGCCTTCCGCGACCAGCTCCTCCCTGGCGAGGGGGTGGCCCCTGTACTCGCCGGCGATCCGGATGACAAGCCGCAGGTTCGCCTCCACCAGCCTCTGACGCGCCTCGATCTCGCCCCTCTGGATCTCGAGGCCGAGCCTGCGCTCGCCGCTGTCGGTAAGGAGCTCGTAGCGGCGGATCGAGCGCAGGTAGCTCCGCCACGCGTCCGGCCGCCCCTCCTCGTTGACGTCGCGCCGGCGAGGACCTCTGGCCACAGGATGGCCGCTCCATCGCCGCAGGGCGGCGGGAAACGATCCGGCGACCCGACCTGTGCGGCCCCCGCAGGCCGCAGCGCCCGTGGTCGCCGTCTCGACTGACACCACGAGGCCGGTGGCACCGACACGCGCCTCGACGCAGCGATGCGCTGCGCGCCGCGGCCGATCGTGTCCTCCGCCGGCTCAGCGTTGCTCGGTGCCGGCCGTGCCCTCGCGTTCCGGCTCGACCTGCCGCCCTGGGACATCCCGGACCGCGGTGAAGGGGACGGAGCTCAGCAGCTCCTTCCCGCGCGCAGAAAGGAGCGAAACACGAAGCTCGTAGTCTCCTGCCTCGAGCGAGGCCGAGGGAAGCAGAACGAGCACGGCCCCGAGCTCGCGAAGCGACCGCGCGGCTTGCGCGACTGCGATCTCGGCCCGGGATCGGACCGCCTCCTCCTCCCCGGCGACCACCTCGAACGCCACGAGGTCGCTCTCGCCGCCCGCTTCGAGGGGAAGCGGAAAATCAACGTCAACGGCCGTGACGGGCCAGTCCTCCACGACGTGAACGACCTGGCGCTCGGAACCGCTGCGGCTTCCGGCCTGGAGCAGCGTGGGAGCCACCGCCGCCCCCCAGCCCCGAACCCGTTCGAGCAATGCGCGGCTCTCCTCGAGGCTCTCGACGGACTCGCGCAGTTCGCCCTCGAGGCGGCTGACCGCCCCGCTCAAGGCCTCGACCTTTCTTTTCGCTACAGAAAGTCTCGCGACGCCGAGATAGGCAGGATAGACCAGCACTGCGACGAGCAGGGCGGCCGCGGCAAGTGCAGCCCGCGCGCTCGCCGGCCAGCCGGCTGCCGAGACCCCCGGCTTCTGAGCTCGCCACGCGCGCTCCGGGGCCGTGACACGGTGCGCTCGCTGCGTGAGCTCCACCTCCTCCCGGCACGTCGGGCAGGTTTCCAGGTGACTCTCGACCGCTGCGGCCCGCGCCGCGCCGAAGGAATCGCGCGCGATCGCGTACTCGACGATTTCAGCGGTGTCAGGGTGACCGTACTCCCCCTCCGACTCCTGTCCGGTCTCCCCGGCCCGCGCCATCAGCAGGCGCAGTCCGGAAGCCGCCGCCGCGCAGTCGCGGCAGCTTCCGAGGTGATCCGACACGAGCCGCTTCCGCCCGGCTTCCAGCCTCTCGCCCAGGAAATCCGGCAGCAGCAGCAGAACCTCCTCGTGGGTCATGTCCGCTGCCTCGCCAGTCATGACGGTGGGCCTCCCAGGATTCGCTCGCCGATCTTTGCCACGCGCCTCATGCAGTCGCACCAGTGGCGGCGAACCGCATCATGGGAGCGACCTTGCCGTTTCGCGATCTCCCGGCAGTCGCGGTCCTCCTCGACACGAAGCCGAATCAGCTCCCGATCCGACTCGGAAAGCAGTTGAAGGACTCGATCGCGGACTTCCAGCCTTTCCTTCATCAGGAGCGCCTCCTCCGGACCGGCGTTGGAAGACGCGAAGCCGGCCAACGGTCCATTCCTGCCCGAGGGCTCCTCCACGAACTCTACCTCGAACGCGCGACGCCTCCGCCTCGCGCGAAGATAGTCCAAGGACCGCCGCAGCGCGATCGTCTGAGCGAGGGATTCGAGGCTCTCGCGAACGGCGAAGCCCGGGGAATTCACCTCGCGGAGCAGCTGCTGAAGGGTCTCGCTCACGATGTCCTCTCTGTCATGCGCCGGGATCCTGTAGCCCTGGAAGGACACCACCTGGGCGACAATCCTCTGAATCTCCGCCAGTGCTCGCGGATCCTGACGACGGAACCGGTATAGGCAGTCGTCCGCGGCCACCTGCCGCCCCCCGGCGACCCTCGCGGGATGTCAACAGAGCGAATGGGGCCTTCCCCAAGCACCACCCGCGACGGGTTCCTGGGGGAGAATATACCGAAGGCACGTGCTGAGGGGAAGCGGGCCGACGAGACACCACATCTTCTACGCCGCGTGGCGGCGAAACCTGCCAATTCTACTTCCGGCGGGCTCATGTGTGGCCGCTCCTCTACTGCCGCACGGTTGCGGGCCGATCGCGGCGCCCAGCGATTCCAGCGGCTGGCGCTACGGTGCGCGCATCTCTCCAATCCTCCAGGTAAAGCCCACGTTCAAGCTCCCATGCCGAGAGCTCTCATCGAACGTTCGCTCCTGTAACGACGACAGTTCGATGCGGACCGCCACTTTCTTGCGCGCGCCGAAGAAGAGTCGGGCCCCGGCCGCGACCTGGAACGCCCGGCCGTCGTCGTCCACGGTGCCGAGTCCTGGAATGTCAAACTCGAGCGTCGCCTGCCCCACACCGGCCAGGACATAGGGCACGATGGTCCCTCTCGGGTGGAAGCTGAAGACCGCGTTGACGAGGAAAACGCCCAGACCGATGTCCACTCCGGCCTCCTCTGCCGCGTATCCCGCCACCTGACCCTCGAGCTCGAAAAGGCGGGTGAAGTGATAACCCCCGCGCAGACCCAGGTTCGTCCCGTCTTCATTGGTCACGTCGGAATCGAAGTTCGTGAAGCCGAGGTCAAAGCCAACCTCACCATTGCCCTCGCCGATGCCGGCATGGGCCGGCGCCAGCGCGAGAAGCGTCCCCACAAGAGCCGATGCCATCGAGCGTTTCATGACTCCGCTCCCGTCTCAGGTTTGCCCCGAAAACGGTTGCCCAGTCCCGAACGACGCGGCGAGCCCGCGACAATCCGATCGCCCAGACCGCCTACGCACCCAGAAGGCTTCCTCGGTTTGCCTGCTCCGTTGCCTCTGTTCCGGCCTTGCCCCCCTATCACTTCAACCGCGCCTGGAGCTCTGCGATGATTCCCTTGTACCCGTTCAGAATCCTGTCCCACTCGCGGAACTTGTCGTCCTCCTTGACGCTGGTGTTCGTCTGCCCGGAGTACTCGCTCGCGATCTTGACGACGTATTTCAGCGGACTGGTGTCCCCGAGCCGGACGATCACGCGCGTGCGGATCGTGTTGTGCGGGAAGTGGGTCACCTGCCATGCGGTGCGCAAGTAGCCCGTCTCTTTGTCGGACATCTCCAGGACGTCGAAGTAGTTCATCACGATGCTCGACATGAGCTTCCAGGCCTGGTCAGGAGCGAGGTTCGGGTTGACCTCGATCGTCACGTTCACGTTCGCCACATCGCTCCGAACCGACGTGAGAAACGCCTCGTCTTGGGGAAGGAGGAAGTGTTCCTCTGGAGGAGGGGCCTGCATGTTGGACTGGTTGCAGTAGAGCGCCTCGCGGCCGACATGACCTTCCTGGGCCGCGGCCACCTCGACGCACTCTCCGGCCATCACCCGCACGTCGAACTCTCCCTGGGCCACCTTTCTGCCGTTGACGATAATGTCGGCAGTGCTCGGCGTAACCCGAACGGCAACGACCCGGTCCTTAAGGGTTACCGAATCGGTGAGCGGCATCTCCGGTGCCTGTGGCTTGTTGCAATACACCCGCTCGAGAGCGGCGTGGCCCCTTTTCGCGAAGCGGACGGTCATGCACTGATCTTTCGGGACCACGATTTCGGCGGTCGTTTCCCCGACGAAATTCTCGTTCGCGAAGATGCCGGTCCCCACCGGATTGGCCGTGAGAAGCACCACTCGGTCGGCGAGCTCGATCCGATCGGTCAGCGGGGGAATGTCCTTGCCCTTGTCGTTGAAGTAGGCCCGTGTCTCGCCCCGGTAGCCGATCTTCTTCACCTCCACCGTCACAGACTTTCCCTGTGGGACGGTTACGTCCGCTTCCTGCGTGCCAATCGCAGCGCCGTCCTTGTAGATGGTGGCGTCGTACGGCGAGACGCTGATTCTGACGAGGCGATCTATCAGGGGAACGAGGATCTCCTTTGGATGCCGGGCGCCACCGTCGAGGTCCTTCGTGATGGCGACGAATCCGTCGGCCTCGATGCGGATCTGTGCCAGCTGCTCCCGCCGGAGGTCGAACTTGACCATGCCCGTTCCGAGGAGTTTCTTGTCCCCTGCGGGGCCAAGCTGGTAGATCCTTGCATTGGCTGGCTCGGTCCTGATCGTTATGCTTCGAGCCAAGAGCTCGGTGGGAATGAGCGCAATCACCAGAAGCAAGACTGGAAAGCGTCGCATGATGACCTCCTAGCCCCACGAGCAGAGAGCTCCGCTCGCCGTTGCTATTTTTCGAACCCGGACCTGCACTTGCGGACGGACTCGTCACGTCGGGCGTAGAACAAGAGCGCACGCGGAAGCGCCGGTTCGGTGCCCGATGACGACCAGCCTTTTTTCGGCGGCGAGTCGCCCCGGTGGTCCAGGAGGAAGCTCGACGGATCTCGGTTGATTTCCTCCCACCTCTGTTCCGGGTCCATCGGAGGTGCCGGAGCGCCCGGATTCTCCGAACCGAGGCCGGCAGGATCTTGAGCAGGGAGCGGCCACTGCTCCGGACCGATGCGGTACACGATGACCCGCGGACCCCTGTCGCCGGCCTTGCCTCCGACGGGGGCCCGCACGCTGCAAGGAAATCATCTTCTTTTTTCCAGCGCACGCTCGCAAGCCTCTCTCCTGTAGGCCGCCCCCGACAGACATCAGGGACATCCATGGAACCGCCGCGAAAAGAAGGGCCGAGAATCTCATCTGCTTGCCCTTGGCCGCCCCGTCTGCCGCCGTCCGTGCCTGTTCGGACATCCTCGGAACTCTCACTCCTCGACGACATGCCTGCTGTTGTGGAGGCTCTTGGCCTGCTCGAGCGTGACGGCACTCTTGTAGCGGATCTTCTGAAGGCTCTCCTTCGTCTTGACCACCGTATAGGCATAGATCCATTCGAAGTTGCTCCGCTTCGTCGGGCTGTTCGCCTCGTCCACCTCCGTGATTACGTCGTAGATCCCCGCCAGGAGAACGCCGCTGCTCTCGAGGCTGTTCGCAGGCGGCCCGTGCAGCAGCCCCTCCCAGGTTTGGTTTGGAAGCAGAATGGTGTTCTGGATGTCATTCAAGGCATAGTCCGTGGGAACGCTCTTGCCGTTCACGGCGAACTGGATCGCAACTCCTTGGAGGCGAAGAACCTTTGGGAGCTTGTTGGTGACTCGCACCTGGAATTGCAGGTTCTCAGGGTAGATCTGGAAGAAAGGTGTCTCGTACACCCAGACGGATTTCATGTTCTCGCTGAGAAAGTCCGCGATCCCCGTCCTGGCCTCGAGGGTCACGAGCTTCATCTTCCGTGTCTTCGGCGGAACCGGGATCAACTCGATGCGGATTCCCCCGATCTCTTTGATGGGCGGATAATCCGGAGCCGGCTCCAGCTTCAGGTGCGGCGCTTCAACCTCGATGGGAAAGCTGTCGATTCTGGGCGGCTTGGCCGATATGCCGGAGGCGAAGGCGACCGATAGGTAGACGACGGCTGCCCCTGCGAGGAACCGCGATTTCAGTTGACGACCGCAGCTGGGATTCCCTCTCTGGGTTTCCTGTCGCATACAACCTACTCCAGGAAGCGAGATTGCTTTGACGATCCGTGTTTCGTCGAACGGAGTCTGCCTACCTCGCAAGGGCGGATAGTTCCTGGCTTGCCCTGCGGCGGAATGGTGCCGGCCGAAGTGCCTCGCGAGCTAGCGAACGACAACATACGTGCTCACAAGCTTGTCGTGCCAGCCCTGAGAATCCCGGTCGAAAAGGATCCAGAGATAACCAAGCAGGAAGAACAGTCCCGAGATCGGTTTTCCGATCCACTCCCGCGCGAGCATCGTGAAGAAACCCGCGTTCCGCCCGTCTGCCTTGACCACGCGCATGCCGAGCAGCCTCTTACCCGGCGTCGTTCCCCTCGCGAATAAGACGAGAGCCCAAATGACATAGGCGACCCAGAGAAGGAAGGCGAGTAGGAGACCCCCTCCAACTCCCGCGTCGGCTCCTGCCCTGGTCCCGGTCAAGACTCCCGCGAAGGCCGCCGCGCCGGAAACGCCAAGGATGACCGAAAGAGCTATAAGCGGCGCGAGTAGATCGAAGAAGTAGGCCCCCAACCTACGTCCGGGTGACGCGAGACGGCCGACCTCGCGGGTGATCACGTTTGCGCGGCATATTGCGCACCAGCGGGCACCCGTAGGCACGTCCGCGTCGCACGAAGGACACTTGGCCATCGTCATATCCTCCAGCCAGGGAATGCGAGAGCCGACACCGTCCCCCCAGTCCGCCGTTGCTCCGGCACCGCATTCCTCTGCCTAACTAATAGTCGCCCCGGCGCGGTGGAGTGTGAGAGGATCAGACCGACCGCCGATCGGGCGCCGCCAGGAACATAAACGAAGCACTTCCGCAGAATCTACGGGGCTTCGGACGCCGTGGCCCAGCCCTTCATGGCCCCGGTGTGCAATGGCCAGCGAGGATCGCCGGGGCCTCCACCTCACGAGCCCCCTCAACGGGACGCGGAGGCTCCTCACGAAACCGGCCCACTTCTTCGGCGGCTAGCGATGGCCGTAAGTGGCGTTCTATGAAGTACTTGGCGGTCCGGCCGAGCCCCGGCCACCTAGAGATTCTGGGACGAGGCGCCGCCACCCCGAAACGCTCACACTGTTCCCGTCATGGCGACACTATTAGGAGCGAGATGTCTCTAGCCTGGAAAATTCACGAAAAAGCTGGACACA
>JBBIHW010000027.1:0-16440 GCA_037446795.1 Acidobacteriota bacterium | reverse complement strand
AGGCCGGACGCGGGCGTTCGGCCGCGCCCCGGGCGCCGTCCGCCTCGAGCTGTTCGCGCAGCGGTTCCGGGCCATCGCGCGCGAGATGGGCGAGCGGTTGCGGCGCACGGCCGTCTCGACCAACGTGAAGGAGCGGCTCGACTTCTCCTGCGCGATCCTCGACGCGCGGGGAGAGCTCGTCGTCAACGCCCCCCACATCCCGGTCCACCTGGGATCCCTCGGCGAGTGCGTGCGGAAGGTGCGGGAGGCGCTGCCCCTCGGGCCGGGCGACGTCGCGGTCACGAACCACCCCGCTTTCGGCGGCTCGCACCTGCCGGACGTCACCGTGATCCGCCCCGTCTTCCTCGACGATGGAGGCACGCTGCTCGGCTACGTGGCGAGCCGCGCGCACCACGCGGAGATCGGGGGCTCGAGGCCGGGCTCGATGCCGCACGACTCCCGGCGGCTCGCCGAGGAGGGCGTCGTGATCGCTCCGAGCTTCCTCGCGCGCGCAGGGCGCGCGCGGTGGGATCACCTGAGGCGGCTCCTCGAGGCGCCGCCCTTCCCGAGCCGCGCCGTCGAGGAGAACCTCGCCGACCTCAGGGCCGCGGCCGCCGCGAGCCACGCCGGAGCCGAGGCGCTCCGCGCCCTGGCCACGCAGCACGGCGCGGCCGAGGTCGCGCGCGCCATGGAGGAGCTGACGTCGCTCGCGGAGCGGAAGGCGCGCGAGGCGCTGTCGCGGATTCCCGGCGGCCGGTACGAGGCGGTCGAGCGGCTCGACGACGGCTCGCCGCTCGCCCTCGCCGTCGAGGTGCGGAACGGCACCGCCGTGTTCGACTTCTCCGGGTCGGCTCCCGTCCACCCGGGCAACCTCAACGCGACGAGCGCCATCGTCCGCAGCGTGGTTCTCTACGCGGCGAGGCTCCTCGTCGGCGAGAGGCTCCCGCTCAACGAGGGCCTGCTCCGGCCGATCACGCTTCGCCTCCCGAAGGGCATCCTCGACCCCGACTTCCCCGACGATCCCGCGCTCGCCCCCGCGGTCGCGGGCGGCAACGTCGAGACGAGCCAGCGGCTCGTGGACACGATCCTCAAGGCGCTCGGCCTCGCCGCGTGCAGCCAGGGCACGATGAACAACGTCGCGTTCGGCAACGACCGGTTCAGCTACTACGAGACCGTGTGCGGGGGCTGCGGGGCCGGGCCGGGCTTCCACGGCGCCTCGGCGGCGCACAGCCACATGACCAACACGCGCATCACGGACGTGGAGCTCCTCGAGCGGCGCTACCCGGTGAGGCTCCTGCGGTTCGCCGTGCGGCGCGGCTCGGGAGGCGAGGGGCGCTATCGCGGTGGCGACGGCGTGGTCCGAGAGATCGAGTTTCTGGAGCCCGTCGCGGTGTCGGTCCTGACGCAGCATCGGATCGAGCGGCCGTACGGCCTCGCAGGGGGCGAGCCCGGCCTCCCCGGAGCGCAGCGGCTGATCCGGGCCGGGGGCGATACGGTCACGCTCGGATCCGTGGACGGCTGCACGGCCGGCCCCGGCGATCGGCTCCTCATCGAGACCCCGGGCGGCGGGGGCTGGGGGGGCGCCCTCCTGACCCGGCCTCCGCCGGGGTGACGCCCTTACCGACCCGTCATTCCGGCGAAAGCCGGAATCCAATTCTTCCCGCCACCTGGACCTGGACCCCGGCTTCCGCCGGGGTGACGTTCTGACCGACGCGCCCTTCCGGCGGAAGCCGGGCTGCCACCCCTCGATCGCCCCAGATTTGACTCGCGCAGCCTCGGGCCTATGTTCTGCCGTGCCCGGCCGGCTCCCTGGGCTGGGGGCCCGGAGCGAGGAGTGAACCGATGGCCATGAAGCGTTGCCTTGCATCGTGCGCCGTGCTGGCGCTCGCCTCGGTCGTGAGCGCCGCATGGGCCGCGGACCGCGAAGATCGCAACCGGCAGGTCCGGCAGAGTACCGCGGGAGCGCCGGCCTCCGCGGGCCTGACCTGGGAGGGCTGGGGCGTGCGCGTCGGTTTCACGAGCGGCGGCGACCAGATCGTCGCCGGCGCTCATGTCAACCTGGGAGAGATCCGCAGGAACTGGCGTTTCCAGCCCGACCTCGAGCTCGGCGCGGGCGACGACACGACGTCGCTCGTCGGCACGGCTCCGCTCTTCTACAGGTTCGACCTGCTCTCGCGCATGAGGCCGTACGCCGGAGGCGGCGTCGTCCTCGGCTACTTCGATCACGACCGCGACCCGGCGTCGCCCGCCGGGGACGACAGCGAGTTCGGGATCGGGGCGCGAGCCACGGGCGGCCTCGAGTGGGACCGCGCGGATGGGAACTTCTTCCTGGAGCTGAGTCTCGGCTTCGGCGACGTCCACGACGTGCAGTTCGTGGCCGCCTGGACCTTCTAGCCTGCGTCATTCCGGCGGAAGCCGGAATCCAGTGAGCCGGGGTCCCGGGTCCTGACGGCTGGATTCCGGCTTTCGCCGGAATGACGGGATCCGGACTTTCGCCCGGGGTGACATCGAGGGCCCCGCGGGCTCAGACGGGAGCCCGGGCCGGCGCCTCGGCGGCCTTCGACACCTCCGTCTCGATCCGCATGGCGTAGAACGACCGCCAGACGAACACGACCGCGACGGCGAAGAAGGCCGCACGCGATGGCGCCGCCCTGCTGCGCCCTCAGGCTCAACGCCAGCTCCACGGCGAGGAGGCCGAACAGCGTCGTGAACTTGATGACCGGGTTCATGGCCACCGAGGAGGTGTCCTTGAACGGGTCCCCCACCGTGTCGCCCACGACCGTCGAGGCGTGCAGCTCGGTCCCCTTCTCCTTCAGGTCCACCTCGACGATCTTCTTGGCGTTGTCCCACGCGCTGCCCGCGTTGGCCATGAAGATCGCCTGGAAGAGGCCGAAGAGGGCGATCGAGATCAGGTAGCCGATGAAGAAGTACGCCTCGGCGAAGGCGAAGGCCAGCGTCGAGAAGAAGACCGCCAGGAAGATGTTGAACATCCCCTTCTGGGCGTACTGGGTGCAGATCTCGACCACCTTCTTGCTGTCGGCGACCGAGGCCTTGGTCGTCCCCTCGAGCCTGATGTTCTTCTTGATGAACTCCACGGCGCGGTACGCTCCCGTCGTGACCGCCTGCGTCGAAGCGCCCGTGAACCAGTAGATCATCGCGCCGCCCGTGATGAGCCCGAGCAGGAAGGGCGGGTGCAGCAGCGACAGCTTGTCCAGGTTCGCCCGGAGCCCGTCGGTCAGCAGCACGATCGTGGAGAAGATCATCGTGGTCGCGCCCGTGACGGCGGTGCCGATGAGCACCGGCTTGGCGGTGGCCTTGAAGGTGTTCCCGCAGCCGTCGTTGTCCTCGAGCAGGTGCTTGGCGCGGCCGAAATCCGCGTCGAGGCCGTGCTCGCGCTTCAGGGCGTCGCGGATGCCGGGGACCTGCTCGATGACCGACAGCTCGTAGATGGACTGCGCGTTGTCGGAGACGGGGCCGTAGGAGTCCACGGCGATCGTCACGGGCCCCATCCCGAGAAAGCCGAAGGCCACGAGGCCGAAGGCGAAGACCGGGGCGGCGAGCATGATCTCGGAGAGGCCGAGCGTGCTCACGCCGTAGGAGATCGCCATGAGCGCGATCACGGCCAGGCCGAGCCAGTAGGCGCTGTAGTTGCCGGCGACGAAGCCGGACAGGATGTTCAGCGACGTCCCCCCCTGCCGGGTGGAGCTGACGACCTCGCGCACGTGGCGCGAGTCGGTCGAGGTGAACACCTTCACCAGCTCGGGGATGATCGCCCCGGCCATGGTGCCGCAGGTGATGACCGTCGAGAGCTTCCACCAGAGGCTGCCGTCGCCGAGGTCCCCGATCAGCAGGTAGGAGCTCGCATAGGTCATGGCCACGGACACGAACGAGGTCAGCCACACGAGGGAGGTGAGCGGCGCCTCGAAGTTCATGCTGGCGGCACCGGCGTAGCGGGCCCGAACGAACCAGCCGTTGACCAGGTAGGACAGCCCGCTGGCGACGATCATGAGGATCCGCATGAAGAAGATCCACACCAGCAGCTGGACCTGGACGATCGGGTCCGTGACGGCCAGGACGATGAACGTGATCAGGGCCACTCCCGTCACCCCGTAGGTCTCGAAGCCGTCCGCCGTGGGACCGACCGAGTCGCCCGCGTTGTCGCCGGTGCAGTCGGCGATCACGCCGGGGTTGCGCGCGTCGTCCTCCTTGATCTTGAAGACGATCTTCATCAGGTCGGAGCCGATGTCGGCGATCTTGGTGAAGATCCCGCCCGCGATCCGGAGCGCGGCGGCGCCGAGCGACTCGCCGATGGCGAACCCGATGAAGCAGGGGCCCGCGTAGTCGCCGGGGATGTAGAGCAGGATGCACAGCATCATGAACAGCTCGACGCTGATCAGGGCCATGCCCACCGACATCCCGGCCTGCAGGGGGATCTGGTGGAGGGGCAGCGCCTTCCCCGCCAGGCTCGCGAAGGCGGCCCGCGAGTTCGCGTAGGTGTTGATGCGCATGCCGAACCAGGCCACCGAGTAGCTGCCCGCGATCCCGATGAGGCTGAACAGCAGGATGATCGCGACCTTCACCGCGTCGAAGTGCTGGAGGTAGCCGAAGTAGAAGACGATGATGACGGCGACGAACGCCTCGAGGAGCAGGAGGAACTTGCCCTGGGTGATCAGGTACGTCTTGCAGGTCTCGTAGATCAGCTCCGAGACCTCGGACATGGCCCGGTGGACCGGGAGGTTCCGGAGCCGGGCGTAGTTGTAGACCCCGAACAGGAGGCCGAGGACGCAAATGCCGAGGCCAGCCGTGAGCAGCGTCCGGCCGTCCAACCCCCCGAAGCTCACCTGGCCGATGTCGGGAAGGACGAGGCTCGCCTCGCCTCCGCCGCGGTGCGCGGGCCCGGAGCCCGCCGCGCCGAGATCGGAGGCGGCAGCGGCCGGCGACACGAGCGAGACCATCAGGGCCGTGGCGACAGGGAGGAGGGTGGAGAAGACGCTCCCCGAAGCCGCCTTGAGGGTGCACATGGCCATTGCTCTCCTCACTTTCCGGGACACCGGGGAGAACCGCGAGCTGCGGCCTCCCCCAGTGGACGTCCCCGGGTCCTGTCCCCCACCGGGCTCGGAGCCTGCCGAGAGACGGGCTCTTATAGCAGGCGGAGGGGGCGATTGTCCAAGGGCTTCCGACTCCGCGCCGCGTGGAGCGTCAGCGATCCCACCCGGCGATCGGCCCGGCCCGGAAGGGGTCCCCCCGCGGCACCACGAAGGCGTTTTCCGGAGCCCAGGCGGAGCCTCGAAGGCCCGCGCTCGGCCGGGACTTGCTATAAATGGGGGCGCGCAGGAGGCGGTTCCGCTGGCCCGGTTCGACCTCGTCGCCTTCGACGTGGACGGGACGCTCGTCGAGCACCCGGAGGGGAAAACCGTCTGGGAGGTCCTCAACCGCCGCTTCACGGGCGACGACGGGATGAACCGGGAGCGGATCGAGGCCTACGAGGCGGGCCGCCTCTCCTACGCCGACTGGGTCGCTCTCGACGTGGAGGGCTGGCGCCGGGCCGGGGCGACGCGCGCGGACCTCGTCGCGGCGTTCTCCCCGTTGCGGCTCGTCCGCGGAGCGCGAGAGGCGCTCGAGCGCCTGAAGGAAGCGGGTGTCCGTCTCGTGGTGATTTCGGGTACGCTCGACCTGCTCCTCGACACCCTCCTGCCCGAGGCGCCTTTCGACGAGGTGTACTGCAACCGCCTCGTGTTCGACGAGCGCGGGCGCATCGCCTCCTGGTCCGCGACGCCCTTCGACATGTCCGGCAAGACCGACTGCCTGCGGGAGGTCGCCGCGCGCCGGGGGGTCCCGCGGGCGCGGACCGCGTTCGTAGGAGACAGCGCCAACGACCTGTGGATCGCCCGAGAAGCGGGCTTCGCCCTCGCCTTCAACCCGAAGAGCGAGGAACTCGAGCGCGCCGCGGACGTGGTCGTCCGCTCCGACGACCTGCGCGCGATCCTGCCTCACCTGATCTCGACCTGACGCCGGCTCGCCGCGCGGCCATGGTACGATCCGAGCGTGGACCACCGACGGCTCGCCGCGCGGCTCGCTGCCTTCGAGGAAGTCCGGTTCGCGGTCCTGTTAGGCTCCCCGGTCGGGGAGGCTGCGCGGCGGGACTCGGGCATGGACATCGCCGTCTACCTCTCTCCCGAGCTGACTCCGGCGAAACGCTGGTCCACGCGCCTGCGCCTCCAGACCGACCTCGCGGACCTCGGCGACGTGGATCTCGTCGTGCTCAACGATGCCCCGCCGCTGCTCGCCCACAGGGCGCTCCTCGGGCGGAGGATCCTGATGCGCGACCGCGCGGCCTACGTCCGCTTCTTCGTCCGCGCGATCGCCGCAGCCGAGGACGAGCGTCCCTACCGCGAGCTGCATCGAAGGGCGCGGCTGCGCCGCCTCGAGGAGCGACGCTTTGGTAGACCGTGAGGTCTTCGACCGCAGGCTCGGAAAGCTGGAGGAGCTGCTCCGCGAGCTGAGGCGGCTCGCCGCGGTTCCTCGCGAGGATTACCTCTCCGACCGGTCCCTCCAGGCCCAGGCCGAGCGCTGGCTCCACCTGGCCTCGGAGTGCGCGATTGACCTCGCCAACCACCTGATCGCGGACCGAGGCTGGCGCGCGCCGGGGACGTACCGCGACGCGTTCAGGGTCCTCCGGGAAGAGGGCGTGCTCTCGGAGGAGCTCGCCATCGGGATGGAAGGTTGGGCGGGGCTGCGGAACGTGCTGGTGCACGTTTATCTCGACGTGGACCACGAGCGCATCCGAGAGATCCTGGAGCGCGACCTCGACCGTCTGGAGGAGTTCTCCGCCGCCGTCGCCCGGGCTGCGACGTAGGCCCCGCCGGGAGCACGTTCGCGCCTCCCATGGTACCCTCTGGGCTCGCCGTCTCGCGCCGAGCGGGCGGAAGGGAAGGGGCTGACTCGATGAGGCGAAAGCTCGCGCTCCGGCCCGCAGGGGCAAGCGACCCGTTCCACGAAGACGACATCGTCTATCCGGACACGGTCCCGTTCGTCCTCGTCCATCTCGCCTGCCTCGGAATCCTCTGGACGGGCGTCCACCCGTGGTCCATCGCGATGTGCGTCGGCCTCTACGTGATCCGGATGTGGGCGCTCACCGCCGGCGCGCACCGCTACTTCTCGCACCGCTCCTACAAGACGAGCCGCGCCTTCCAGTTCTTCCTGGCGCTCCTGTTCTCGACGTGCGCGCAGCAGGGGATCCTGTGGTGGGCGGCGAAGCACCGGGAGCACCACCGCCACTCGGACACTCCCCTCGACGTCCACTCGCCCGTCCAGCACGGCTTCTGGTTCTCGCACGTGGGGTGGATCTTCATGCGCCGCCGCGGCCGGGCCGACTACTCGCTGGTGCAGGACCTCGCGCGCTACCCGGAGCTGGTCTGGCTCGACCGCCACCGGTACCTGCCGGCGGCACTCCTCGGCTTCGGGGTCTGGGCGCTGCTCGGCTGGGAAGGGCTCGTGGTCGGCTACCTGCTGAGCACGGTCATCCTCTACCACGGCACGTTCTCCATCAACTCCGTGGCCCACTACCTGGGGCGCAGGCGCTACGTCACGGGCGACGACTCGCGGAACAACTGGTGGCTCGCGGTTCTCACGCTCGGCGAGGGCTGGCACAACAACCACCACTGGTTCCAGAGCTCGACCCGGCAGGGATTCCGCTGGTGGGAGTGGGATCCGACCTACTACGTTCTCAAGGGCCTCTCCCTCACGGGTCTCGTGTGGGACCTCAGGGAGCCGCCCCCGGCGGTCGTGCGCGGCGAGGGAAGGCTCCCTCGCGCGGTCGTCGAGAAGGTCGCCCAGCAGCTCGCCGCGAGCTTCCCCGTCGAGAAGATCCGGCAGCAGGTGCGCGAGGCGTGGGCCCACCGCCCGGGCCTCGAGGAGATCCGCGAGAGGCTCCGCCGCGCCCGCTCCCAGGCCGGCGAGACCCTGGCGGAAGTCCACCTCCCTCACGTGCCGAGCCTCGAGGAGCTCCGCCGGCGGGCCCGCGAGATGTACGCGGCGAGCCCGTCGCTCGACGAGGTCGCGCATCGCGCGCGGCAGATCCTGCTCGAGGCCTGCGCGGGCGCCCTCCTCCAGGAGCGACTCCTCCCGCGCGAGGCAGCTCCCTGACGCGGCCGGCGATGCGACCGGTCAGGGCTTCTCGACGATGTCGCCCTTGAGCGTCGTCAACAGGTTCAGCAGCTCCGTCTTCTCCTGCTGAGGCACCTTGAACTTGTCGAGGGCGGCCACGAGGTGGCCCACCGACACCGTCCAGTCCTTCTGCGTGACCCCGAGCCCCTTGTGGGCCGTCTTCATGTCGCGGCCGATGTAGACGCACGGGCCGCCCGTGACGGCGCAGAGCTGGTCCACGATGAGCTGGCGGATGCGCCCTTTCGTATCGTCGCTCGCTCCCGCGAAGAAGCGGGACTCGAGCGGGTCGGTGACGAGCCGCCCGACGAAGTCGTCCGTCACGGCGGCGATGGCGTCGTAGCCGCCGAGCCGCTTGTAGAGGCTCTCCGCGGGACGGGCGGGCGCCTCCTCGGCGACGAGCAGGACCGGGAAGAGGGCGAGAAGCAGCGGTCCGAGACCGGCCGCGGCGGCCGGCCTCGAGAGTCGGAAGCCGTCCATCGTGTTCACCTCCATCTCGAAAGGGGTCTCCCCCGCACCTCGGCCATCCGGCCCGAGGATAACCCTTTACGTGCCCGGTGCCGCTCGCGGATTGCGGGTCACGGGATGCGGCAGATCAGGATCGAGTCTCGGGCCCGGCCGGCGGGCTCGAGCCTCCCCCCCCCTCCCGGTCGAGGAACGCAGGCAGGAGGCCCGCGGATCGCGGCGGTGCCGAAGCAAGCCAGCTGGACCCCGGGGATGCCGTGCCGCTCCGTCCAGCGACGAAGCTACGGGAGGTCCTGGCCCCGGTCAACGACATCGCGAAAGAGAAGCGCCGCCGAGCCGGCGAGCGAGCTCGGGCGGGGCACGGGCCGCGGGCGGCCGTGCCGCCTACCGGTCGCCGGTGCGCCCGCCGGGACCGCCTCTGCGGACCACCATGAGGAAGAACCTCACCGTGAAAAAGACGACGACGCCCCAGGTGACGAGCATCATCGCCCAGGCGGACGGCCTCACCGGACCCTCCCGCCGACCCCCTTGAGCTGCCACGCCCTCCAGACCAGCCAGCCGCACGCGGCGAACAGCGCCGTCAGCAGGAGCCGCGTCATGTCCACGACGAACGCGGCCGTGAGGCTCCCCTGCTCGTCGCGCCAGGTGTAGGCCGGCTCGCCCACGTGGAGGATCTTTCCGACCACGCTGTCGGGGGCGAACGGCCATCCCCCTCCCGACACGAGCGAGCCGAACGCGGCGCCCCACTCCCCCTCGGGCTTCACGAAAGAAGCCAGGAAGATGACCAGCAGGAAGCTCGGCGTGACGTAGCGGATCACGAACCGGAAGATCCGGGGCACCCTCATGTCGGCGCCGCGCGTGATCTCCTCCCAGCCGCGCTCGATCCCGAAGATCCAGGCGAAGATCACCGACTCGAGCAGGGCGAAGACGACCAGCGAAAAGGTGCCCGACCAGAAGTCGAATTCGTCGAACGCCCCGCCCGGGAACAGCCACACGCAGTAACCGCCCAGCAGGAAGATCGCGAGGCCGAACCCGATGGCGGCGCGCTTCCTCGGGACGCCGAACTCGTCCTCGAAGAACGCCATCACCGGCTGGCCCATGGCGAGCGAGGAGGTGATGCCCGCGAAGAAGAGGAGGCCGAACCAGAGCGCCCCAGCCACGGGAGCGAAGGCGCCCCAGTTGTCGAACAGTTTCGGCAGCGACATGAACCCGAGGCCGAAGCCGCTGCCCCCGGTCGTCGCCGCCTGGACGGCCTCGAGCCCGAGATAGGCGGTGGCGATCGGGATCAGGATCGTCCCGCCCAGGACGACCTCGCAGAACTCGTTGGTCCAGCCGGCGGCCGCGGCGTTCAGGGCGATGTCGTCCCTCTCCCGGACGTAGGCCGCGTAGCAGTGGATCGAGCCCATGCCCACCGAGAGCGTGAAGAAGATCTGCCCGGCGGCGGCGAGCCACGTGCGCGGGTTCAGGAGGCCCTGCGGGTCCGGGTTCCACACGAAGTTCAGCCCCTCGAGGGCGCTCTGCTTCACGCCCGGGTCGCCGGGCCCGAGCGTCAGGCCGCGGACCGCGAGCACGATCGCGAACAGGATCAGCAGGGGCATCCCGATCTTCGCGGCCAGCTCGATGCCGCGCGCGAGGCCGCGGGAGAGGATCCAGACGTTCAGCGCCAGGGTCAGGGCGAACCACAGCAGCGCCTCCGGAGGCAGGGCGAAAAGCGAGGCCTCGTGCCGCCCCACGTAACGATTGAAGAAGTCCGTCGGCTCGATCCGGGCGAACGTCCCCTTCAAGGAGTGGAAGACGTAGGCGAGCGTCCAGGACTCGATGTAGCAGTAGTACGCGGCCACGGTGAGGTTGGTGAACAGGCCGAAGATCCCCACGTACTTGAGCCACCGGTACGAGCCCATCCGGTCGAGCATGCCGGGGGCCGAGTGGTGCCCGAAGCGGCCCCCGTGACGGCCGATCGCCCACTCCATCCACAGCAGCGGGATCCCCATCAGGAGGAAGGAGACCAGGTAGGGGAGCATGAACGCGCCGCCACCGTTCTGGGCGGCCTGTGCGGGGAAGCGGAGAAAGTTCCCGAGGCCGACGGCGTTGCCCGCCATGGCCAGAACGAGGCCGACGCGGCTCGCCCAGCGCTCTTTCTCGCCCAACCGCGACACCCTCTCACGACCCGAGCGGCGCGGGCCGAAGGCGGGAACCTACCACCGGCGAGGGCGATTGAGAAGCCCTGGCGGGCGAACCGGAGACGTCACCCCGGCGGAAGCCGGGGTCCAGTCTGCCGGAGGCTGGATTCCGGCTTTCGCCGGAATGACGTCCCCGGCGGAAGCCGGGCTAGCCGCCGACGGCGGGCCGCGCGAGCTTCTCGTCCGTGACGATCCCGACCTTGAGGTCCTCTCCCGCGCCCGACTTGGCGAGGTCGAGGATCCGGATGATCCCCTCGTAGTTCAGCCGCTCCTCGGCCGCGAGGAACACGATCTTGTCGGCCGCCCTGCGGTTCTTCATCACCTCGCCGAGCCGGCGGCCGAGATCCCCGACCGGCACGGCTTCCTTGTTGAGGCGGACCTGGCAGCCGGGCGGCAGGTCGGGACCGCGAAGCTCGACGGTGATCGGGCAGTCGTCGGCGTTGATGGCCAGGATCACCTGCTTCTGCTCGGGGTCCGGGGGCACCTCGGTGACAGCCTCCTTCGGGATCTCGATGTCGTAGCCCCTCTGGGTCAGAGGAACGATCACCATGAAGATGATCAGCAGGACGAGCAGGACGTCAATGAACGGCGTCACGTTGATCTCGGCGACGGGGCCTTCCCGCCCGCCTCCGACCTGCATGGCCATGGGATCACACCTCCAGCATCAGCGGGTCTCCCGCCTCTCGGCGATGAGGCCGACCGTCTTGAAGCCCGCGTCCTTGATCTCCAGGAGCACCTTCTTCACGTCTCCGTACGGCAGCCGCGCGTCCCCCTTGACCACGATCGTGGCGTTCGGGTTCCGCTCGTAGGCCTCCCGCACCTTGGACGGGAAGGTGGCGTCGGAGAGCTTTTCCCTCTCGAGCCAGATCTCCTTCGTGGTCGAGACAGCGACGATGATCTGGCCCTTCTCCTCCGGCTTCTTCGGCGGGTTGGACGCCATCGGCAGCTTCACCGCTGGCCCCTTCTGGAGCATGGGCGTGACCACCATGAAGATGATCAGGAGGACGAGGACGATGTCCGCGAAGGGCGTGACGTTGATGTCCGCCCGGACCTCCTCGATCTTAACGACTCGCCGCATGCTGCGCCTCGACCCTCTTCAGGAAGAAATCCACGAGCTCGGCCGAGGAGTTGGACATCTCGATCTGGAACCGCTCGAGCCGGTTCGTGAAGTAGTTGAACGCGGCGACCGCCGGGATCGCCACGAACAGCCCCACGGCCGTGGCGATGAGCGCCTCGGCGATGCCCGCCGACACCGCCGCGAGTCCGCCCGAACCGGTCGCCGCCATGCCGGTGAACGCGTTGATGATGCCGACGACGGTCCCGAACAGCCCGATGAACACCGCCGTGGAGCCGATCGTGGCGAGAACCCCCAGGCCCTTCTTCATCTCGGCCGTGGTCAGGGCGATCGCCCGGTCGAGGGCGCGGCCGCACGCCTCGATCAGCTCGTGGGTCGAGCTGATCTCCCCCTCGTCGTTCATGAACTCCAGCAGCCCCGCGGAGATCACCTTCGCCAGGTGCGACTTGTTGTACTTGCGGGCGACCTCCACGGCCTGGGCGAGCTGGCTTTCCTTGAGCAGGCGGACGAACTGCGGGAGGAACTCCAGCGACTCCTTCCGCGCCGCCCGGTACGAGCGGAACTTCTCGATCATGACCGCGATCGAGTAGACGGACAGGACGAGAAGGAGGAGGAGGACCGTCTGGGCCACGTATCCGACGTGCCCGTACATCTCGATAATGTTCATGGAACGGCTCCTTCGGTCGGGCGGGCCGGTGCCCGCTCGTGGTTAGTGCAAACGGAAGTCCACGCGAACGGTGAAGTAGACCGCGACCTCCCGCCCGGCCTGCTTCGCCGGCTTGTACCGCCACTTCTTCACGGCCGCGATCGCGGACTCGTTGAAGATCGGGTTCGTGCTGCTCAGGACCACGGCCTCGCCCACGGAACCGTCCGGGTAGACCACGATCTGGAGGGTGACCCTCCCCTCGATCCGGGCCCTGCGGGCCACCTCGGGATACTCGGGCTTGATTTTGTCGATGATCACCGGCGGCTCCACGTCCCCGGTGACGTAGATCGGCTCCGTTCCGGTTCCGCCCGGAACTCCTCCGAGGACGCCTCCGACGACGCCTCCGAGCACCCCGCCCGGCACGCCGCCCGGCACGCCGCCCGGGACCCCTCCCTCCACGCCCTCCTCGCCCTCGGGGGTCTCGGGCCCCTCGGGGACCACCTCGGGCGTCTCCTTGGGCTGGACGACCTCCTCGGGCTTCGGGATCTCCTGCGTCTTCGGGGTCTCGGGCTTCTTCGCGCCGGCGGGAGGAGGCGGAGGCGGCGGGGGGGGAGGAGGCGGAGGCGCCGCTCCCGTGACGAACGAGATCAGGATGTCCGGGTCCTGGACCGCCTCGACGACGAGCCACGAGCCGATGACGATGGCCGCGATCGCCAGCACGTGAACGCCGAAGGCGATGGGGAGCGCCCAGCGGGACCTCTCCGCCGATCGGTCCTTCCGCGACTCGAGCATCTGGTCGAACATGAACCGTCCCCGCTCGCTCAGCTCGCCTTCTCGGCAGCCGGCGCGGCCTGCACCTGCTTCTTCCTCAGCTCCATCGCGCGCGCGAGGAGCTCCTCGGCCTTCAGGTAGGCTTCCTGCGCCTCCTGCAGCTTGCCGTAGGTCTGGAGGATCTCCTGCTTCTGCCGGTACAGGAGGTTGAGGTAGGACACGGCCTCGAAGTAGTCGGGGTCAATGGCGAGCGCCTTCTCGATCGCCTGCATCCCCTCGATCACGGCCTGCTCGCGCTGGGCGACCGAGACGGTCGCCTTGCCGTGATAGGAGCGCGCCCAGCAGAGCACGCCGATCGTGTACCAGTTCTCCTTGTTGGCGGGCTCGAGCTCGGCCTTCATCTTGTAGTACTTGAGCGCGTTCGAGAAGTCCCCCTTCTTCATGTAGATCTGCGCGAGCTGGGCCATGAGGCCCGTGTTCTTCGGATCCCTGGCGAGAAGGCCCTGGATGTAGTCGGCGGCCCGGTCCGCCCGATCCGCCGAGGTGAGGAGGCCCAGATAGTAGTTCTGGACCTTTTCCCGGATCTCGGCGGAGGGGGCCTCGAGCTCGGTCAGCAGGCGTTCGAAGTACTCGCTCGCGCGGTCGGCGTACTCCTTGTCCTTCGGGTGCGTCGAGCCGGGGTGGTACATGGCCAGGTAGGACATCGCGATCTGGTAGTTGGCGTCCCAGTGCTCCGGGTCAATGTCCAGGATCTTCTTGTACTCGGCGATGGCCTCCTCGTACTTCTCGGCCTTGTAGAGGCGATTGCCCTGGCCCATGGCCATTCGGATCTTGAGGGTGCCGCACGAGATCGCCGTCCCGGCGAGCAGGACCGCGAGGGCGGCGGCGCCCCCTTTTCGGCCGATCATGAACGCTCCGGTCGTCCTCGATTCACCCGCGTCGTGTTCCGCCCCGGAGGGGACCGGCCTCGCCGGCCTCCCGAAGGCTCTGGGCACGAGCGCCTTGCCCGGGCGGAACGCGGAGGCCGGCGTATTCTAACCCCTCTCGCAACCGTCGCCACCATGATGGCGTTGCGGGCGCCGTCCCGCCACCGCCGGAAGCTCGGGCCGCTGCAGGACGTCCGCGGCGGCCCGACCCCGCACCCCCCTTGCCCCGGTCCAGCCCGGCCGGGTCAGGGCGCGCCACCGAGGGGCCACAGCATGGGGATCAGCAGGAGGCTCGCCAGGAAGGCGAGTCCCGTGAGCAGGCTTCCGACCCTGACGAAGTCGGTGAAGCGGTACCGCCCCGTGCTGTAGACCAGCATGCAGGCCGGCTCGAAGGGGGTGATGAACGAGCACGAGGCGGCGATCGTGATCCCGACGGCGAAGGTCCGCGGGTCGGCCCCCACGGCGGCGGCGGCGTGGATGGCGACGGGGAGCACCAGCAGCGCCGCCGCGGCGTTGTTCAGCGGCTGGGTCAGGAGCACGGTCAGGCCGAAGAAGACAGCCAGGGCAGCGACCGGGGTGGCCGGCCGGAAGGCCGCCAGAAGGGCCTCCGCCACCCACTCGGCCGCTCCCGACTCTTCCATGCCCATCGCCATGGTCATCATTCCGGCCAGCATGACCAGGAATCTCAGGTTGACGTAGCTGGCGGCGTGCTCGACCGGCAGGATCTTCAGGGCGATCACCAGCACCCCCCCCGCGAGGAAGGCGGTCGCGGCGTCGAGCACCCGGGCGGTGGACACCAGGATCGCCGCCGCGAGCACGGCCACGGCCCCCGCGGTCTTGACCGGGTCGCGCTCGGGCAGGACGCGCCCCTCGATCAGGAGCATGTTCGGCTCCTGCTCCAGCCGATCGAACATGGCCTCGCGCCCGTAGACGAGGAGAACGTCGCCCGCCCGCAGGCGGATCTTGCCGATCTTCTCGACGACCGGCTCGCCGCTGCGGTGGAGGGCGAGGACGCTCAGGTCGTACCGCCGCCTGAAGCTCAGTTCCTGTAGCGTCTTGCCGATGAACGGCGAGTTGTAGGAGACGGTCACCTCGACCAGGCGCCCCTCGTCCGCCCCGAGCGTCGTGCCGGCACCCGGCGGCATGGACTTGACGGCGAGCCCGTCCGCCGCCGCGGTGTCCGAGATGGTCCGGCGGTCCCCCTCGACCAAGAGCAGATCGCCCGTCCGGATGACCTCCGACGCGAGGGGCGAGACGATCCGCTCGCTCCCCCGCACGAGCGCGAGCACCGTGATCCCCAGCGTTCCCACCCCCGACTCGGCCAGCGTGCGGCCCGCGAAGGGCGAGCCCTCCTCGACGAGGACCTCGTAGAGGAACTCCTTGATCCCGAACGCGTCCACGGCCGCCTGCTCGGGCTCCGCCCGGAGGAGCCTGGGAGTCACCCAGAGGTGGAACAGGACGCCGATGGCGGCGACGACCACGCCGACCGGGGCGAGCTCGAAGAACCCCAGGGGAACGAGGCCGTGCTGGATCATCGCGCCCGACACCGCCACGTTCGTCGAGGTGCCGATGAGGGTGCACATGCCGCCGGTCATCGAGGCGAAGGCGATCGGCAGCAGGTAGCGGCCCCGGCCCACCTGGAAGCGCCGGGCCAGCGCCTCTCCCACGGGGATGAACATGGCGGTGGCCGCGACATTGTTGATGAACGCCGAAACCCCGTTGACCGCCATGAACAGCAGGGCGGCGAGCCTCCGTTCGCTGCCCGCTGCGGCGCGCTCGAGCCTGCGGGCGATGATGTCGGCGGCGCCGCTGTGGATCACCGCCCCGGTCAGGACCATCACGCCCGCGATCATGACGATCGTCGAGTTGCCGAAGCCCCTGAAGGCCTGCTCCGGCCCGAGGACGCGGAACGCGACGAGGGCCACGATGAGGAACAGCGAAAACAGCTCCGCCTGGACCCACTCGAAGGCGAAGTTGAGGACCGCCAGGACGAGCAGGACCAGGACCACCAGGATCGGTAAGGACACGGGGCCTCCCCGGGGTGGCCCGCCAGTCTACCGGCAGACGCTGCTCCGCAGAACCGCGCCGGCGATCCACCGGCCCCCTGCGTCCCCGGGGGAGGCGGGCGAACGAAAGGACCGAAACTTTCCTCTTGCCCCGTCGGGGTCCTTCGGGTACATACGAGCGGTCGTTCGTCCGGCGCCCCCGCGGCGACGGGTGTCGGGGGGAAACCAT